>NZ_AJQY01000003.1:0-70536 GCF_000296875.1 Streptococcus sp. GMD1S
CGCTGGTCTGGCTATGCCTTTCCAGGAGGACATGTTGAGAATGGCGAGGCCTTTGCCGAGTCTGTCATTCGTGAAATATACGAAGAAACTGGCCTGACCATTCAGAATCCTCAACTAGTCGGCATTAAAAATTGGCCCTTAGATACAGGTGGGCGCTACATCGTTTTTTGTTATAAGACGACAGAGTTTACTGGGAATCTCCAATCTTCAGATGAAGGAGAAGTATCTTGGGTACAAAAAGACCAGATTCCAAATTTGGAACTGGCCTATGATATGTTGCCTTTGATGGAAATGATGGAAGCACCTGACAAGTCTGAGTTCTTCTATCGCCACCGCACAGAGGACGGCTGGGAAAAAGAAATTTTCTAGTCTTTTACTAAATAACCTAACTGATCCAAGGCCTCCTCGATATAGTGGAGGTCTTGTTGTGTCTCGGCTTCAACAAGGTGGTAATGGATGCCGTCTGTCAATTCAGAAAGGGGTCTAAAGTCTGAATTCTCGACTTGTTCCAGAAAGTGCTGGACATCTCGGCGGCAGGTGAGTTTGAGTAGGGTTTCAATTTCGCCATAAACGGGATGATCGATTAAGATATTTTGAACGCGTCCGCCATTATCTACAATAGCTAGAAGTTCCTGACCGATTTCTTCCAGTTCATGTTTCACTTTAAAGAGTTTGTGCACGTAGGGGCTGGCATCATTTTCTTTGTAGATATAGCCACGATTGGTGGATAGGATAGGAGCTCCATCTGCTCGGAGAATAGCGATGTCCTGTACAATGACTTGGCGCGTAACATGAAAGTGTTCAGCCAAGGTTTGACCATTGAGAGCTTTTGGCGCCTCTTTTAACAGTTTGAGAAGAGCTTGTTTGCGATCCTTTGTCATAGTTTTTCCTTTTAGCGACGTTTTCGAAGCACTTTATAGACAGCTAGTGCTAATGTATAGTCTACCATACTATGGATGATTGTGCCAAAACCAACTAGGACAAAGAGAACATAAAACATATTTTCAACATTTGTCCCTGAAGTAGCATAAAAGATGATACAAGCTATTACTTCAGCGATAGCATGAACAACACCCAAAACAAAGTTAAAAATCCAAGATGCCTTTGGTTTATCCAAGGTTTCAGGGAATTTCTTTAAGTACAAAGCCCCCAAAGTACCAAAAACGATGTGAGAAAAGGCGCGTAGGACAATAACCATAGGGTAGCCTGCCATCAGGAAACCGAGACTAGAAGCAATAATCACAAAAGCAGCCATCAAAGGCGAAAGAAACATGGCGATAAAGATGGGGATATGACTTCCCAAGGTGTAAGAAGCCGGTGGGATAACGATTTTAAAAGGCATAATGATTGGAATCAAAATCGCTATTGCAGTGAGTAGGGCAGTCATAGTCATAAACTGCGTTTTTTTCCGTATATCCATAAGAACCTCCATTTATCTGTATATACACAAGTATAGTACAATAAATCACCAATCAAGTCAAGAAGTATTATTGATTTTTCAGGAAAATTTGGTTAAAATGTGGTAAAGAATAATAGGAGCTGAGGAGAAATTGTGATGATACTTTTTGTTTACCTAATTGTGGTAATCGTGATGATGTCAAAACAGAAAAGTGAAGGGAAAGTAGTCTCAGGTTGGACTCGTTTCCTAGTTTATAGTTTATTGGTCCTGTCGCTACTCTCTCTATTAGCAAGCAGTCTGGCTGTTTCACTTTTTAGCCTTCCTTTATTAGGTTTTCTTTTGATGGCAGCAATACTCGAAATTGCTCATTTCGTCAGATTGGTGATTGCATTTGGTTTGGTTTTACTATCTCTAACTCTATACTTGGATAGCCAAAAAAGTCAGCAACCTACACCTCTTTCGTATCAGCTCCTGCTCTTTGGCTTTCACATTCTATTGATATTTCTTATGTTTTAAATGCTAAACTCCACCTTCAGGACGAAAGTGGAGTTGTTTTTTATTTCTTCAGAGTTTCGAGACGGGGGACAATTGCTACTGTTAGAACGGCAGAGATGACAAGCTCGGCAATTGAGTTTGTAGAAATAACGGTTGCCAGGAGTTTTTGGATATTGCCATCGAAGACATTTCCAAAAAGGAAGAAGATTCCCCCGAGGACAAAGACGGTGTTGGTAAGGGAACCAAGGGCACCAGCTAGGATTAGCCCAGTTTTATTTTTCATCAGTTTATAGACCAAGTAAGGTGTCAGACCGATCAAAATGCGAGGGACAATAGCGATAATCGCAGAATAGATGTTTCCGTTCGGTACGAATGGAGAAAAGAGGTAGCTGGTTGGAAGGATGGTAATCGTGTTTACCGTTAAGCTTAGCAGTCCCATCAAGAAACCAAGTGTAACACCAACTCGTGGGCCGTAAATGATACTAGCAATGATTACTGGAATATGAACGATAGTTGGTTTAATTGGAAATGGGAAAAGATTAAATAGGAGAGAGCTCAAAAAGTGGATAACGAGCATAACTGCAAAAAAGATAGCAATTGGGGCAATGTTAGAGCGTTTGTTCATCGAGGGTTTCCTTTATTCTTTCTAATATAGTATTCAGGTCAGCTAGGGCGCCTTTGCCGTGATCGCCACAGGCTAGTAAAGATTCTTTTGGGGAGATAATCTGATAACCATAGGTCTCTAATGTTTTTAGATTAGCCTGAGTTGCAGGATGGTCATACATCTTTGTATTCATGGCTGGAGCTAAGAGTTTAGGGATGTGACTTGGTAGGGCAAGAGCCGTACTGGTCACCATGTTATCCGCAAAACCATGCGCAAGTTTGGCAATGGTATTAGCAGTAGCAGGGACAACGATAAAAAGGTCTGTTTCTTTTCCTCTTTCGATATGATTGACTTGATCAGGGTAGGGTTCCTGCATGACATCAAGGTGAACTGGATTCTGTGAGAGTACCTGTAGTGTCAAAGGCTGGATAAACTCTCTTGCCGCCTCTGTCATTAAGACAGTGACATCATGGCCATGTTTTTTCAAAGAACTGACTAAATCAGCTGCTTTATAGGAGGCTATGGAACCTGTCACTGCGATGAGAATGTTTGCCATGGCTTTCCTTTCTATGAATCGTATGTATGAATTTTCTCAAGGAGGAGGTTTGCAATTTCCTCTTTGGTTTGAACGGTTTGAAGACGATCTTTTTCAACAAAGATTGCCCGATGCTGATATGCTGAGATTTGAGTAAGATCATTCGCTATGATTAAGTCAGCCTGGTTCTTGACAAGACTCTTTCGTGCGATCTCAATGAGATAATCCTCAGAGACATCAACCAGCAATTTAAACCCAATCAGATGAATGGCAGGATTCCATTCTTTGACCAGAGATATGATTTTAGGTGTTTTCTTTAGGAATAAGACCTGAACCTCATCAGTTGAAGAAATCTTAGCTTGATGATTCTGCTTGCTTAAAAATTCTTCTAAATTAGAGCTAGCCTGAACTTCCTCAAGCCCCGTCATATAGACAGGAGTGTAGTCAGACACGGCCATTGAATGAATCAAGACTTGATAATTTTGAACACATTCTTGCATCTCAACTAGAAGGTCGTTGGTATTGTTAATTTCTCGAATGCTTAGGTTGGGATGAGCTTCTGGCTTAAGAGCTCGTTTTGTCGTTATCAAACAAACTTCATGCCCTGCAGCAAGCAAGGTTTCTGTGATGATTTTCCCCAAGCGACCTGTAGAATGGTTAGTAATAGAGCGGACACTATCAATAGCTTCACTGGTACCGCCCGATGTGACTAAAATTTTCATAGGACTATTGTACACAAAAATGATATGCAAGTCAAAGAAAGCATTTAAAAGAAAAATATATTATTATTGACATTTATAGTAATAAATAAGATAATGAATCTAAGTAAATTAATAGGGGTATTATTATGGATTTTTTTAAATTTGCAGACAACATTGCAAAGGAAGCTGGTAAAGTACTGAATGATGTCGGTTCTGCTACTAGCGAAGCTTTAAATGAAGCGAGTAAATTTACTGGAGAAGTTATTACTGAATCTGTAAAAACTATAGGTGAAGTATCAAGCCAAGTTGGTAATGTTGTCTCAGATGTCTCAGTGAAAGCTGTTGGAGTTGCCGGAGATGTAGCACATCAGATAACAAATGTGACTTCTGAAACATTTAACGAAGCTGGGAAAATAGCGAATAATACAAAAGAACAAATTGAATCGGTAGACCTTTTTAATTCTAAACTAAGACAAGAAGCTGTTGATGGATATAATGAAGCTATTAGTTGTTATAATGAGGAAGCGGATAGCTTGGCTAATAAATCAATAGAGCTTTATCAAGTTAGGGACAAAGCTATCAAAGTTGTAAAAATTGTTGAAGAAAGAATTAACAAACTAGCAAATAAACCAAAAGAGTTTGAAACAAAATTAGAAGCAATTGATGTTGAAATTCAGAATTTTGAAGATAAGCAAATTGCTATTTCACAGTCAATTAAGGAAGCTGAATTAGCAAGTGGTAGCACAGCGGCTACGGCTTCACTTAGCGCATTAGGAGTAACAGTTGCAACTTTAGGGCCTACTGCCGCTATGGGTGTTGCAACTACATTTGGTGTTGCATCAACAGGTACTGCAATTTCAAGTTTGACAGGTGCTGCAGCAAATAGCGCCGCTCTGGCTTGGTTAGGTGGTGGAAGTGTAGCAGCTGGTGGCGGTGGAGTGGCAGCCGGTAACGCATTTTTGGCATTGGCTGGTCCTGTCGGTTGGGGAATTGCAGGCGCTATGTTGACCGCTTCTGTTGGGGCGGGTGTAGTAGCTAATAGGAAAAATGAAGAAGTTGCAAAAGAGGCTATAGAGGAACAGAAAAAGGTAGAATTGTTGGCTAGACAACTTAAAGAAAAAGTAATAGAAGTTACGGAATTAATAGAACTAACTGAAAAACAAACAGAAGGAATTTATTTAGCCAATTTATCTTTAACTGGAATGGACTATAGCTTATTTACTGATGACGAAAAATATCAAGCAGGTGCTTTAGTGAATTCAACTCTATCATTGACTGCTATGGTAAATAAGGAAATTAGAATAAATGAGTAACCAGATTTTTAATCAAGCTTTTAACCAAGGTATTGGTGCATATGTCAATTGTTTAAATAACTTGAGAATTCAAGATTTACATAATGCTATGAAAATCATAGAGGATGAAGCACGCAGAGTCATCTTAAACAAGGACAATGCCTCAAAGATTTTAAACTATACGAGAGACAATATTGAAGACGTTATTTTAAAGAAGCGTGGAGGAGATTATGGTGGTCATGGCTTTATCGCTGAATTTGCAGAAGCAGGGATTGTAAATGCGAGGAGAGCCATTGAAGGGTTAAATCCTATTGTCGAAGTATTGAATGATAATGGACCAGCCGATTTATTAATTGGTAGAAATACCATTCAAATGAAGTTTTATGGTAATTTACGTGATGAACTAGCTCAATCGTTTCATTACAGTTCAAAAATGAAAATGATGTTTCCAAAAGATCACGTTCAAGTATTTGAAAAAATAATGGCTGGAGCAAAAGAAGTTGAATTGAATGGCAAGAGATTATCCATTAAACAAATTACGGATATACGCCAAATGATTAATGATATCACTGAAAGCAAGGGACTTACTTCATACAAATATTGGATGAAATCCTCTGCTCTAGATTACAAAGACGCTCAAAAAAATTCAATTCATTCTCTTATAGATTCTGAAGAGAAGAATATTCGTAAAACAGTCAGACTAAAACAACAAGAATTAAATAAAAAAAGATTAGTGACCCAAAAACATGCATTACCAAATTTAAAAGAAGCTAACAAGGTTGCAAGAAACGCAGCTTTTTTACAAGGTGGTTTAGCATTAATGTCGACTGTGTATGGAAAATACATAGAAGGAAAAAGTATCTTTGAATTCGAACAATCCGATTGGTTAGATTGTGGATTGAATTCATTAAAAGGAGTTGCAAGTGGAGCAATATCAGGATATTCAATTTACGGATTAACAAATATTTTGGGTATTAGTGCTCCAAATGCCAGTGCTTTAGTAATGGCTACTTATGGGATGATAGATGTTGTTTTGAGATTCAGATCTTCCGAAATAACTCAAGATGAACTTATGAATCTGTTGACATTAAATGTAATAGATGCTTCCTTTGCTACAATTGGTGCTTGTATTGGTCAGATCATGATTCCAATACCTGTTCTTGGTTCTGTAGTTGGTTCAATATCTACTTCAATAATTTGGGAGATAGGTAAGGGAATATTAAATGAAAGAGAACAAAGGATAATTCAAGATTACAGAGAAAATCTGAATAGTTACATAAAAACTTTAGATGAAAATTATCTTGTCATTTACAACGAAATTATAGAAAAGTATAAAAAATTGGGCGAAATACAAGCATATTCGTTTGATTTGTCAATAAATACTAAACTTAGGTTTGAGTACTCTATTGAGATGGCAGAAAGTTTAGAAATTGAAGATAATAAAATTCTCCATGATTTGTCTGAAATTGATAATTTTTTTCTTGACTAGATTATTTTCACATTCTTTATAGTCTAAAACTATAAAGCCATATAAAATTTTTCAAAGGGCCCTAAAAATCTTGAAATTCAGGATATTTACGAACGTTTAGAGAGTTTATGGATGTTAAAAATCTTGTTTTGTGTTATAATGAATTATCATATTAGAGGTTAGAGGAGTTTTGAATGAAAACAGATATTGAAATCGCACAGAGTATTGAGTTGAATCCAATCGTTGATGTTGTTGAGAAACTTGGTATTTCTTACGACGATTTGGAATTGTACGGGAAGTACAAGGCTAAGCTCAGCTTTGATAAAATTCGTGCAGTTGAGAGCAATCCAGTTGGGAAATTGATCTTGGTTACTGCCATCAATCCAACACCTGCAGGTGAAGGGAAATCAACCATTACCATTGGTCTTGCGGATGCCTTGAACAAGATTGGTAAGAAAACCATGATTGCCATTCGCGAACCGTCTCTTGGCCCAGTAATGGGGATCAAGGGTGGTGCAGCCGGTGGTGGTTATGCTCAAGTGTTGCCAATGGAGGACATCAACCTTCACTTTACTGGGGATATGCATGCCATTACAACTGCTAACAACGCTCTTTCTGCCTTGATTGACAACCACTTACACCAAGGAAATGAGCTGGGAATCGACCAACGTCGTATTCTTTGGAAACGTGTTGTGGACTTGAACGACCGCGCTCTTCGTCATGTGACCGTTGGACTTGGTGGTCCTCTAAATGGTATTCCACGTGAGGATGGTTTCGATATTACTGTTGCTTCAGAAATCATGGCTATTCTTTGCTTGGCTACGGACATCGAGGATTTGAAACGCCGTTTGGCTAACATCGTTATCGGCTATCGCTATGACCGAACACCTGTTTCTGTTGGTGATTTACAGGTTGAGGGAGCGTTAGCATTGATTTTGAAAGATGCTATCAAACCGAACTTGGTTCAGACAATTTACGGTACACCTGCCTTTGTACACGGTGGTCCATTTGCCAATATCGCTCATGGATGTAACTCTGTTTTGGCAACAAGCACAGCCCTTCGCTTGGCTGATTATACTGTTACTGAAGCTGGTTTTGGTGCGGACCTTGGTGCTGAGAAATTCCTTGACATTAAGACACCAAACTTGCCAACATCTCCAGATGCAGTTGTCATCGTTGCAACCCTTCGTGCCCTTAAGATGAATGGTGGTGTAGCTAAGGACGCTTTGACAGAGGAAAATGTAGAAGCAGTTCGTGCAGGTTTTGCTAACTTGAAACGTCACGTTGAAAATATTCGTAAGTTTGGTATTCCAGCAGTTGTTGCGATTAACGAATTTGTTACTGATACAGAAGCTGAAATTGCAGCTTTGAAAGAACTTTGTGCTTCTATTGATGTGCCAGTTGAACTAGCAAGTGTCTGGGCTGATGGGGCAGAAGGTGGTGTAGCACTTGCCGAAACGCTTGTCAAGACAATCTCAGTAAATCCAGCAAACTACACTCGTCTTTATGACAACGACCTTTCTGTCCAAGAAAAGATTGAAAAGATTGTCACTGAAATCTACCGTGGTAGCAAAGTGAACTTTGAGAAGAAAGCTCAAACGCAAATTGCCCAAATCGCTCAAAATGGTTGGGACAAATTGCCAATCTGTATGGCTAAAACTCAATATAGTTTCTCTGATAATCCAAATGCACTTGGAGCACCAGAAAACTTTGAAATTACCATTCGTGAATTGGTACCAAAATTGGGTGCTGGCTTCATCGTTGCTCTTACTGGTGATGTCATGACCATGCCAGGACTTCCAAAACGACCAGCAGCTCTCAACATGGATGTTGAAAGTGACGGAACCGTTCTAGGATTGTTCTAGTAAATTGCAATTGATTTAAATGAGTTTGGAAAAGCTATCCAAACTCATTTTCTTGTCTAGATATGAGGAGTTGTCTTCAGCTGATAATAGAGTTACTTTCTAGACGCAACCGGTCTATGTAAAGATATTTTCCCTGATTTCTGATATAATAGAAACATTGACTTCAAGAGTAAGGAAGAGAAAATGAACGCATTATTGAATGGAATGAATGACCGTCAAGCCGAGGCGGTGCAAACGACAGAAGGGCCCTTGTTAATCATGGCGGGGGCTGGTTCTGGAAAGACTCGTGTTTTAACTCACAGAATCGCTTACTTGATTGATGAAAAGATGGTCAATCCTTGGAATATCTTGGCCATTACCTTTACCAATAAGGCTGCTCGTGAGATGAAGGAGCGTGCCTATGGGCTCAATCCAGCTACTCAGGACTGTCTGATTGCGACCTTTCACTCCATGTGTGTTCGTATCCTACGTCGCGATGCGGATCATATTGGCTACAATCGTAATTTCACCATTGTAGATCCTGGTGAACAGCGAACCCTCATGAAACGAATCCTCAAGCAGTTAAACTTGGATCCTAAAAAGTGGAATGAACGGACCATTTTGGGAACCATTTCCAATGCTAAGAATGACCTGATTGATGATGCCGCATATGCTGCTCAAGCTGGTGATATGTATACGCAAATCGTGGCTCAGTGTTACACAGCCTATCAAAAAGAGCTTCGTCAATCTGAGTCGGTTGACTTTGATGATTTGATTATGCTGACCCTGCGTCTCTTTGATCAGAATCCTGATGTTCTGACCTACTATCAGCAGAAGTTCCAGTACATTCACGTTGATGAGTACCAAGATACCAACCATGCACAGTACCAACTGGTCAAACTTTTGGCTTCACGCTTTAAAAATATCTGCGTGGTCGGTGATGCAGACCAATCTATCTACGGTTGGCGTGGGGCTGATATGCAGAATATCTTGGATTTTGAGAAAGACTACCCTAACGCCAAGGTTGTTTTGTTAGAAGAAAATTATCGTTCAACAAAAACCATTCTCCAAGCCGCCAATGACGTCATCAAAAACAATAAAAATCGTCGTCCTAAGAATCTCTGGACTCAGAATGCGGATGGAGAGCAGATTATTTACTATCGCGCAAATGACGAACAGGATGAGGCTGTTTTTGTAGCAAAAACCATCGATGAACTTGGTCGTAGTCAAAACTTCCTCCACAAGGATTTTGCAGTTCTTTATCGGACTAATGCGCAATCCCGTACCATTGAGGAAGCCCTGCTCAAGTCCAATATTCCTTATACCATGGTTGGTGGGACTAAGTTCTACAGCCGTAAGGAAATCCGTGATATTATCGCTTATCTTAACCTCATTGCCAATTTGAGTGATAATATCAGTTTTGAGCGCATTATCAACGAGCCTAAACGCGGAATTGGCCCAGGAACCGTTGAGAAAATTCGCGGCTTTGCTAATATGCAAGACATGTCTATGCTGGATGCTTCAGCCAATATCATGTTATCAGGAATCAAGGGGAAGGCAGCACAGTCAATTTGGGACTTTGCCAATATGATTTTGGATTTGCGAGAAAAACTGGATCAATTAACTATCACCGAGCTGGTTGAGGCTGTTCTAGAAAAAACAGGTTATATCGATATTCTCAATGCCCAAGCGACCTTAGAAAGCAAGGCTCGGGTTGAAAATATCGAGGAATTTCTATCTGTTACCAAGAATTTTGACGACAATCCTGATAGTCAAGAAGAGGAAACAGGTTTGGACAAACTCAGTCGTTTCTTGAATGACCTTGCCCTGATTGCGGATACGGACTCTGGTAGTCAGGAAACATCGGAAGTGACCTTGATGACCTTGCACGCAGCTAAGGGACTTGAGTTCCCAGTTGTCTTTATCATTGGGATGGAGGAAAATGTCTTTCCACTTAGCCGTGCAGCTGAGGATCCTGATGAACTGGAAGAAGAACGCCGTTTGGCCTATGTCGGTATTACACGCGCAGAAAAGATCCTTTATCTGACCAATGCTAACTCTCGCTTGCTTTTTGGGCGTACCAACTACAATCGTCCAACTCGTTTTATCAATGAAATTAGTTCGGACTTGATTGAATATCAAGGCTTGGCTCGTCCGGCGAATACTAGCTTTAAGGCATCTTATAGCAGTGGTGGAGTGGCCTTTGGTCAAGGTATGAGCCTAGCTCAGGCCCTTCAAGAACGGAAACGGAATGCTGCACCAAGCTCTATCCAGTCAAGTGGTCTTCCGTTTGGACAGTTAGCAGCCGGAAATAAAAAAGATTCAAGCGATACCAACTGGTCTATTGGGGATATTGCTCTCCACAAGAAGTGGGGAGAGGGAACTGTTCTGGAAGTCTCTGGTAGCGGTGATACTCAGGAGTTGAAAATCAATTTCCCAGAAGTGGGGCTGAAAAAACTCTTAGCCAGTGTAGCTCCAATTGAGAAAAAAATCTAATTTTCCATCCTTCTCACGAATAATAAAGTGAGGAGGATTTTTATGTACAGCATTTCATTCCAAGAAGATTCACTTTTGCCTAGAGAAAGACTGGTTAAAGAAGGAGTAGAGGCACTGAGCAATCAAGAATTGCTAGCAATTCTACTCAGAACCGGAACGCGTACGGCCAATGTTTTTGAAATTTCCCAGAGAGTCTTGAATAGTCTTAACAGTCTAACTGATCTGAAAAATATGACCCTGCAGGAATTGCAGAGTCTGTCTGGTATTGGACGGATTAAAGCCATTGAACTACAAGCAGTGATTGAACTGGGACACCGCATTCACAAACATGAAACCCTTGAGATGGAAAGTATTCTCAGTAGTCAAAAGCTAGCCAAGAAAATGCAACAGGAACTTGGCGACAAAAAACAAGAGCACCTAGTGGCGCTCTATCTCAATACTCAAAATCAAATCATCCATCAGCAAACTATTTTTATCGGATCTGCGACACGCAGCATTGCTGAACCGAGGGAAATTCTTCACTATGCCCTCAAGCATATGGCTACCTCCGTGATTCTCGTTCACAATCATCCATCTGGTGCAGTATCTCCTAGTCGAAACGACGATCATGTCACTAAGCTAGTCAAGGAAGCCTGCGAACTGATGGGTATCGTTTTCTTGGACCATCTGATTGTCTCTCACTCGGATTACTTTAGTTACCGTGAAAAGACGAATCTAATTTAGAGTTCATTAACAACATAGTCAAATAGCGTTTTATCTTTGGGGCGATTTTCAAAGAGAAATTCAGGATGCCATTGGACACCAAGATAAGGAAAACCGTCCGTAGTTGTCACAGCCTCGATAACTCCATCTTTAGGATCATGTGCTACAACCTTAAGATTTGAAGCTAAATCTTTAATGCTCTGGTGGTGGAAGGAGTTGATATGAGAGATTTCTCCATAGATCTCTCGGAGAATTGTATCAGGTTCCGTTACGAGGCGTTGTGTTGTGTATTCGGCTGAACAGTCCTGCCAATGATCCTCGATATCTTGGTGAAGCGTGCCTCCCATGGCGACATTGAAAAGTTGAGTACCCCGACAAACAGAGAAAATTGGTTTCTTCTGCTTAATCGCTTCTTTGATAAGTGCTAGTTCAAAAATATCTCTTTGAAGGTGGTAGTCATCACTATCAATAGCCTTTGGTTCACCATAGTATTTTGGATCAACATTTTGCCCACCCGTTAAGATGAGCTTATCAATGATACTGATGTAATGGGTAGCCATTTCTTGATCACCAATCGGTAGGATGATTGGAATTCCGCCAGCGTCCTTGACTCCTTCAACAAAGCCTTTTGCTGCATAGCTCATCATGATGTCATCATCTGGATGAGCTTTTTCATTTCCTGTAATCCCAATAACTGGTTTTTTCATAAATGCTTTCGCTTTCTAATCCTCTTTACGCATAAAATAGAGGAGGGTTTGGAGTTCGCTTGTCAAATCGACATACTGAACGACCACATCTTTTGGGAGGTGAAGGTGAACGGGGGAAAAGCTGAGAATACCTTTTATGCCTGCATCAACCAAAAGATTGGCAACTTCTTGTGATTTAATACTTGGAACTGTTAGGATAGCAGTTTTGACATCTGCTTCTTTGATTTTTTCTTTAATCTGTGAGATACCATAGATTGGAATCCCATCTGGTGTTTGACTTCCAACTTCTGGATGGTCATCTAGGTCAAAGGCCATGATAATTTTCATCTTGTTACGCTCGTGGAATCGGTAGTGGAGAAGGGCATGGCCCATATTTCCAATCCCAACCAGCATAACATTTGTAATTGAGTTATCATTTAGGAGATCCGCAAAAAAATTCATCAATTTTTTGACATCGTAACCAAAACCACGACGACCTAGTTCGCCAAAATAGGAAAAATCCCGACGAACTGTCGCAGAATCGATACCGATAGCCTCTGCAATTTGCTTGGAGTTGGCACGTTCGATTTTTTCTGCATGAAATCTCTTGAAAATTCGATAGTAAAGAGAGAGTCTTTTTGCTGTTGCTTTTGGAATAGCAGACTGTTTATCTTTCACAAAATCACAACCTTTCTATTCTTCTATTTTATAGAAACATTGTGAAAAAATCAACAAAAACAAGAAAAAACTAAGAAATTTCTTAGTTTTTATCTGAAAAATGAACTTGTGATAGAAAACGGTAGAGATCGCCAACCAATCCTTGATAAATCACCTTATCATTCAGCGTTAAGGAGCTGATTAGGAGAGTATCAGGTAGGGTCACACAGCCTGATAGAGATAACATAAGCTCTTCGTAATCCTTATATTCAAGTGTACGTTCTACGTGATAGTTATCTTGATAGGTAAGTCGATACATAGTCAATTATCTTTCTTCTTTAGTGAAGATACCGCGTTCTACTAAACTGTCCATGAGGAAGTAGAATTTTTCCTGATGAATGTGGTTGTCTTCTGATTTAAAGATATTAACCAAACGAAGGCCTGACTTGTCAGTGATGTTGAGTTTAGCACCTGTAAGGTCTTTGTTGATGATGATTTTTAGCTTGAAACCTTCACCGCTGTTGGGTACTTTCTCAAGCAAACGAGTCAGTTCGAAGTTTCCAACTTTTGTTTCAAAGAAAGTATTATCTTTCAGTGTGAACTTTTTGACAGTTGGGCTAAGTGTGTAGTCGTAGCGGCAGTTTTGTAGTTTAATGGTTTTTTCGAATGCCATTAGATTAATCTCCAATAATATTTTTTAAGGTTTGTGCGAGTTGTATCAGTTCATCCTCGGTGTTAAGAGGAGAGAGACTGATACGGACAGATTCTTTCAATCGATGTGAATCTGGTCCATAAAATGCTTCAAGTACATGACTGGTTTGCACAATACCAGCAGTACAAGCCGAACCGGTAGAAATTGAAATTCCTTCAAGATCTAACCGAAGTAAAAGTAAATCATTTTTCTGACCAGGAAAACCGATATTAAAAACATAAGGCAGTTGGTCTTGACTTTCATTGAGATAGTAGTCTAAATCGGAAATCTCTTTTAGAAAAATAGATTTAAGTGCGCTTAGTTTTTGGTAATGCTCAACTTGGTCATTCAAATCCTCTTTGAGAGCAGAGACCATACCTACAATGGCAGCGAGGTTTTCTGTTCCAGCCCGTTTCTTTTGTTCTTGGTCTCCACCGTGAAGGTAGGAATCAAAGTCCGCGGAAGAAGCATAAAGAAATCCGACTCCTTTTGGTCCATGGAATTTGTGGGCAGAAGCGCTGAGGAAATCAATTCCTAACTCCTCTGGATGGATAGGAATTTTCCCAATAGCTTGAACAGCATCTACATGATATGCAGCAGGATGATCTTTTAAAATACGTCCAATCTCAGCGATAGGTAAGAGACTTCCTGTTTCATTATTAGCATACATGGTGGAAACGAGGATGGTATCGTCACGTAAGGCTTCTTGAATTTGCTGGGCAGTTATTTCTTGATTTACTGGTTGGATGATAGTTGCTTCAAAACCAAAATGTTGAACCAGATAATCGATAGTCTCAAGCACAGAATGGTGTTCAATAGCTGTAGTAATGATATGTTTTCCACGTTCTTGATGACGGAGACAATAGCCGATAATGGCTGTATTGTTACTTTCTGTACCGCCAGATGTAAAAAAGATATGTTGAGGTTTGGTTCCTAGTAAGTGGGCTAAGTCTTGACGAGCTTCTCGCAAGAGTTTGCCAGCCTGCCGACCATGACTATGAATACTAGAAGGATTACCATGAGTTTCTTGCATGACCTTGGTCATTTCAGAAATAGCTACTGCTGACATAGGAGTTGTAGCAGCATTGTCCAAATAAATCAAAGAATCACCTTATTTCTTTTTGTTGTAAGCAAAGAGTGGGCTGACTGGTTTTCTTTCATGGATGCGGACGATAGCATCTCCGATTAATTCGCTAGCAGTAATGTAACATACATTTTCTGGAGTCCTTTCTTTGGTCGCTACTGAGTCTGTCACAAGGATTTCTTTGATGTTTGTAGCGTCAAGAAGGTCTGCTGCCCCTTCAACAAATAAACCGTGACTAGATACTGCATAAATCTCAGTTGCGCCTTCACGTTCAACGATTTTGGCTGCTTCAGAGAAAGTACGACCAGTATTTAGGATATCGTCAATCAAGATAGCCTTTTTGCCTTCAACATCCCCAATGATATAGCCTTCGTTACGATCAGAATCGTCTTGGGCGTAGTCAATGATAGCGATAGGAGCATCAAGGTATTCAGCCAAACTACGTGCACGTTTAACACCAGAGTTCTTTGGACTAACCACAACAACATCAGAACCAAGAAGCCCTTTATCACAGTAGTGCTTAGCAAATAGAGGAACAGTATAAAGATTGTCTACAGGAATGTCAAAGAAACCTTGGACCTGAACAGCGTGGAGGTCAAGCGTTAGAACACGGCTTACACCAGCTTTGACAAGCATATTGGCAACTAGTTTTGCAGTGAGGGGTTCGCGAGAAGAAGCGATACGATCCTGACGCGCATAACCAAAGTAAGGGAGGACAACGTTGATACTATGAGCACTTGCACGTACACAAGCGTCAACCATGATTAACAACTCCATCAAGTGGTTGCTAACAGGGTAGCTGGTTGACTGGATGATGTAGACGTCGTAACCACGGACACTTTCTTCAATGTTGACCTGGATTTCGCCGTCAGAAAATTGACGAGAGGATAATTTCCCGAGAGGTACACCAACTGTATCCGCAATCTTTTGAGCGATTTCATGGTTAGAGTTTAGGGTGAAAAGTTTCATGTTGTTTCTATCTGACATTATAGACCGTCCTCTGTAAACTTTGTGAATCTTCTTTGAGAAAGTTTTGTTTTTCAAAGCCAGATTCTTTTATTTTTATCTTTTCTATTTTACCAAAAAAAGGAGATTATTTCAGCTTTTTTTCATGCTTTTAATAAAACGAATTAATTTTGAAGGAGCTTTCTGATAGGTTATCTGATTTTCATCTAAAAATCTCTGAAAATCTTCTTTCCCTTTTTCATGGTCGGTGACTTCAAGTTCGAGTTCATAGTCCGTCTGGTCAAAGTATTGACTTTCATCTAAGGCCATTAAGCCAATCTCAGTTTTCATTTCATAACGAAGGGTGGAAAGGCAACCTAGAACAAGCCAGTCATGGCTTTCGATGCCAATCTTAGAGAGCTTCTCTAGAACGAGACCTGGAGGTAGTTTTGGTTTTTCTAGGTACGATTCAGCTTCTGGAAGAGTTAGTTTCTGGTTGTATTCCATATTTCCTACAGTTTGAGGCACTTTTAAGGTCAATTCCGCCCAATCTGCAAAAGTGCGAATGCGCATGGCAACCTTCTTTTCACGCAATTGGAAATCTGGTGTGTCAATGTAGTAGTTCTTCTGAAGAACGGGTTGGATATGGGAAAACTGTTTTTTTAGATGATCATATTCCTCTTTTTTCAGAAGTGTTTTCAATTCTATTTCTAAATGTTTCATTTTTTCAACCTTTTCTATATCTTTGAAAGCGATTTATGGTATAATGGACAATGTATTTATTGTATACGAATGTACTGAAAAAATCAAAGATTTTCGACAGAGCAATCAAACATTACAAGGGAGAAAGTATGACCATAGAATGGGAAGATTTTTTAGATCCTTACATTCAGGCTGTTGGTGAATTGAAGATTAAACTTCGGGGGATTCGCAAACAGTATCGTAAGCAAAACAAGCATTCTCCGATTGAGTTTGTAACGGGTCGTGTCAAACCGATTGAAAGTATCAAAGAAAAAATGGCTCGTCGAGGAATAACTTATGCAAGTCTAGAACACGATCTGCAAGACATTGCTGGTTTACGTGTCATGGTTCAGTTTGTTGATGACGTTAAAGAGGTAGTTGAGATTCTACGTAAACGCCAAGATATGAGAATCGTTCAGGAACGAGATTATATCACTCATCGTAAGGCTTCGGGCTATCGTTCTTATCACGTGGTTGTCGAATACACGGTTGATACGATCAACGGGGCGAAGACGATTTTGGCGGAGATACAAATACGGACTTTGGCCATGAATTTCTGGGCTACGATTGAACACTCACTCAATTATAAGTATCAGGGTGATTTTCCAGAAGAAATCAGAAAAAGACTGGAAATCACAGCGAAAATAGCCTATCAACTGGATGAAGAAATGGGTAAGATTCGTGATGATATCCAGGAAGCGCAGGCTCTCTTTGATCCATTGAGCAGAAAACTAAACGATGGTGTAGGAAATAGTGACGATACAGATGAAGAATACAGGTAAACGAGTTGACCTCATAGCAAATAGAAAACCACAGAGTCAGAAGGTTTTGCATGAGCTAAGGGAAAAACTAAAGAAACAACATTTTA
Source organism: Streptococcus sp. GMD1S (assembly GCF_000296875.1). Lineage (GTDB taxonomy): Bacteria > Bacillota > Bacilli > Lactobacillales > Streptococcaceae > Streptococcus. The sequence goes on from NZ_AJQY01000003.1 coordinate 17,209, forward strand.
TACTGAACGATACCAATCCCGATATCGTCATTTCCATTGGTGGTGACGGGATGCTTTTGTCTGCCTTTCACAAGTATGAGAATCAGTTAGACAAGGTTCGATTTGTAGGTGTTCATACAGGGCATTTGGGTTTTTACACAGATTATCGTGATTTTGAGCTGGATCAATTGGTGACCAATCTTTTACTAGATACTGGAGCCAAAGTTTCTTATCCAGTCTTGAATGTTAAGGTAACGCTTGAAAATGGAGAGGTGAAAATCTTCCGTGCTTTAAATGAAGCGAGTATCCGTCGATCAGACCGCACCATGGTTGCGGATATCATCATTAACCATGTTCCGTTTGAGAGATTTCGTGGAGATGGAGTGACTGTTTCAACGCCGACGGGAAGTACCGCCTACAACAAATCCTTGGGTGGAGCTGTCTTACATCCTACCATTGAAGCCTTGCAGTTGACGGAAATAGCAAGCCTTAATAATAGAGTCTATCGCACTTTGGGATCATCGATCATTATTCCCAAAAAAGATAAGATTGAACTTTTGCCGACACGCAATGATTACCATACGATATCAGTCGATAACAGCGTCTATTCCTTCCGTAATATCGAACGGATAGAGTATCAAATCGACCATCACAAGATTCACTTCGTAGCGACTCCAAGCCACACTAGTTTCTGGAATCGTGTCAAAGATGCCTTCATCGGCGAGGTGGATGAATGAGGTTCGAATTTCTCGCAGATGAGCACGTCAAAGTCAAAACATTCCTCAAGAAACATGAGGTTTCTAAGGGACTTTTGGCTAAGATTAAGTTTCGAGGTGGGGCTATTCTGGTCAATGGCCAACCTCAAAATGCGACTTATCTCTTAGATATTGGAGACAGGGTAACTATTGACATTCCAGCGGAGGAAGGGTTTGAGAGTCTTGAAACAATTGAGCGTCCACTGGATATTCTCTATGAGGATGATCATTTTCTGGTTTTGAATAAACCTTATGGAGTAGCTTCCATCCCCAGTGTCAATCATTCCAATACCATTGCGAATTTTATCAAGGGCTATTATGTCAAGCAAAACTATGAAAACCAGCAAGTTCACATCGTGACTAGGCTTGATAGAGATACATCTGGTTTGATGCTTTTTGCCAAGCACGGCTACGCTCATGCACGTTTAGACAAGCAACTGCAACGAAAGTTTATCGAAAAAAGGTATTTTGCACTTGTTAAAGGAGATGGTGTCTTGGAGCCAGAGGGGGAGATTATTGCCCCGATTGCGCGTGATGAAGATTCCATTATCACAAGGCGGGTTGCCAAAGGTGGGAAATACGCTCATACGTCTTACAAAGTTGTAGCGTCTTATGGAAATATTCACCTAGTCGATATTCGCCTGCATACTGGACGAACTCATCAGATACGAGTGCATTTTTCCCATATTGGCTTTCCTTTGTTGGGAGACGATTTGTATGGTGGTAGTCTGGATGACGGTATCCAACGTCAGGCTCTGCATTGTCATTATTTATCTTTTTATCATCCTTTTCTAGAGCACGATTTGCAACTAGAAAGCCCCTTACCGGATGATTTCAGCAATCTTATTACTCAGTTATCAACTAATACTCTTTAAAAACTATTTGGAGTATAATTTATTTTCTTAAAGGAGAAAACTCATGGAAGTTTTTGAAAATCTCAAAGCCAACCTGGTTGGCAAAAATGCTCGTATCGTTCTCCCTGAAGGGGAAGAGCCACGTATTCTTCAAGCAACAAAACGCTTGGTAAAAGAAACAGAAGTAATCCCTGTTTTGCTTGGAAACCCTGAAAAAATTAAAATTTATCTCGAAATCGAAGGGATCATGGATGGTTATGAAGTCATTGACCCTCAACACTATCCTCGATTTGAAGAAATGGTTGCTGCTTTAGTAGAGCGTCGTAAGGGCAAAATGACTGAAGAAGAAGCGCGCAAAGTTTTGGTTGAAGATGTCAACTACTTTGGTGTGATGCTAGTCTACTTGGGCTTGGTTGACGGTATGGTATCTGGTGCGATTCACTCAACTGCCTCAACAGTTCGCCCAGCCCTACAAATCATCAAAACTCGTCCAAACGTAACTCGTACTTCAGGTGCCTTCCTTATGGTACGTGGTACAGAACGTTACCTATTTGGAGACTGTGCCATTAACATCAATCCAGATGCAGAAGCCTTGGCTGAAATCGCGATCAATTCAGCAATCACAGCTAAGATGTTTGGTATTGAACCTAAAATTGCTATGCTAAGCTATTCTACTAAAGGTTCAGGATTTGGTGAAAGTGTTGATAAGGTCGTAGAAGCAACTAAAATTGCTCACGACTTGCGTCCCGACCTTGAGATTGATGGGGAGTTGCAATTTGACGCTGCCTTTGTTCCTGAAACTGCAGCTCTAAAAGCTCCAGGAAGTAACGTAGCTGGTCAAGCAAATGTTTTTGTCTTCCCAGGTATCGAAGCCGGAAATATTGGGTACAAGATGGCAGAACGTCTCGGTGGTTTTGCGGCTGTAGGACCTGTTTTGCAAGGATTGAACAAACCAGTTAACGACCTTTCTCGTGGATGTAATGCAGATGATGTGTACAAGTTGACCCTTATCACAGCAGCTCAAGCAGTTCATCAATAAGATTTAGTCCTCTTTCCCATGGGAAGAGGCTTTTTAGTACTGAGAGAAGGACAGTTAGAGTCTTCTGTGTTATACTAGAGATATGTTAGATTTGAAAGAATATGGTATCGTCATGTGGCCGGAGGAGAAGATTATTTCTTTTCGTGAAAAACTCCTCAATTGGTATGATGAAAACAAGCGAGATTTACCTTGGAGGAGAAGTAAAAATCCTTATCACATCTGGGTATCTGAAATCATGCTCCAGCAGACTAGAGTGGATACAGTTATTCCATACTACGAACGATTCTTGGACTTGTTTCCAACAGTTGAAAGTCTGGCCAATGCCCCTGAAGATCGTTTGTTGAAGGCTTGGGAGGGATTGGGCTATTATTCTCGAGTGCGCAATATGCAGGCTGCAGCCCAGCAGATTATGACTGACTTTGGGGGGCAATTTCCAAATACCTATGAAGGAATTTCTAGTTTAAAAGGGATTGGCCCTTACACTGCGGGAGCTATTTCCAGTATCGCTTTTAATTTGCCTGAGCCAGCGGTTGATGGCAATGTCATGCGGGTTTTGGCACGCTTGTTTGAGGTTGATCATGATATCGGAGTTCCCAGCAATCGCAAAATTTTTCAGGCAATGATGGAAATCTTGATTGACCCGAAACGACCAGGTGACTTTAACCAAGCTCTGATGGATTTAGGGTCTGACATAGAGGCTCCAGTTAACCCTCGACCAGAAGAAAGCCCTGTTAAGGACTTTAGCGCAGCCTATCAGAATGGGACTATGGATGTATATCCAATCAAAGAGCCCAAGAAAAAGCCCCTCCCAATCTATCTCAAGGCTTTGGTTGTACGCAATGACCGTGGGCAATATTTACTAGAGAAAAATGAAAGCGAGAAACTGCTAGCCGGTTTTTGGCATTTCCCCTTGATCGAAGTTGATGATTTCTCAAGTGATGACGATCAGCTAGATCTCTTTTCACAAGTCAAAGAGGAAAGCAGAGCATTTGGACCAAGCCCTCAAGAAAACTTTGAGCAAGATTATGATTTAGAAGTGAATTGGTCCCAGCAAGTATTTGACCAGGTCAAGCATGTATTTAGTCATCGGAAATGGCATATTCAAATCATCGCTGGTCAAGTGACGGAAACAAAACAGTTTTCTGACAGAGAAATTCGCTGGGTTTCTCCTCAGGAGTTTTCTGATTATCCACTTGCGAAACCTCAACAAAAAATTTGGCAGGCTTATAAAACAAATCTTGAAGATGAAGGCCTACAGTAGCCATTTGTGCCTTCTTTACATTTTTTTGTTATAATAGATAAAGAAAAGGTGATAAAATGAAAAAAATATTAATTGTAGATGATGAGAAACCAATCTCAGATATTATTAAGTTTAATATGGCCAAGGAAGGTTATGAAGTTGTAACAGCCTTCAATGGTCGTGAGGCAATCGAGCTATTTGAAGCTGAGCAACCGGATATTATTATCCTCGACTTGATGCTACCTGAAATTGATGGTTTAGAAGTTGCTAAAGCTATTCGTAAGACTAGTAGCGTGCCGATTATCATGCTATCAGCTAAGGATAGCGAATTTGACAAGGTTATTGGTTTAGAGTTAGGTGCAGATGATTATGTTACAAAACCTTTCTCAAACCGTGAGTTGCAGGCTCGTGTTAAGGCCCTTCTTCGTCGTACCGATCTAGTTTCAGTAGATAACCAAGAGTCTGATGAGAAGAAGACGCAACCTTTACAAATTGGTGATTTGGAAATCGTTCCAGATGCTTACGTGGCAAAGAAATATGGTGAGGAATTAGATTTAACCCACCGTGAGTTTGAACTCTTGTATCACTTGGCGTCTCATATTGGACAAGTGATTACGCGTGAACACTTGCTTGAGACTGTATGGGGTTATGACTATTTTGGTGATGTTCGTACTGTGGACGTGACCATTAGACGCTTGCGTGAGAAAATAGAAGATACTCCAAGTCGTCCAGAGTACATTCTCACACGTCGTGGTGTTGGATACTATATGAGAAATAATGATTGAAGATATTAGACAAACTATTCTGACCAGCGATTTTATCTTTATCTTGATTTTACTGGGCTTTATCCTGGTGGTGACCTTGCTGTTACTGGAAAATCGTCGGGATAATATCCGTCTGAAGGAGATAAATCAAAAGGTTAAGGACTTGATTGCAGGTGATTATTCTCAAGTTTTGGACTTGCAAGGAAGTACAGAAATCACCAATATCACCAATAATCTGAACGATTTGTCAGAAGTTATTCGTTTGACCCAAGAAAATCTGGAACAAGAGAGTAAACGATTGAACAATATTCTTTCTTACATGACAGATGGCGTTCTTGCGACCAATCGTCGTGGCCAGATTACTATGATCAACGATATGGCCAAGAAACAGCTCGGTGTGCAGAAAGAAGATGTTCTGAATAAAAGTATCCTTGAATTGCTTAAGATAGAAGATGAGTATGAGCTGCGTGATCTAATTACACAGATTCCTGAGTTGACGATTGACTCCCAGGATGTGAATGGGGAATACCTGAGCCTTCGTGTACGTTTTGCTCTGGTTCGTCGTGAGTCAGGTTTCATCTCTGGTTTGGTTGCCGTTTTACATGATACGACCGAGCAGGAGAAGGAAGAGCGTGAGCGAAGACTCTTTGTTTCGAACGTGAGTCACGAGTTGCGAACTCCTTTGACCAGTGTTAAATCTTATCTTGAAGCCTTGGACGAGGGAGCTCTGTATGATCCTGTTGCTCCTGATTTTATCAAGGTTTCACTCGATGAAACCAACCGTATGATGCGGATGGTGACAGATCTCTTGCATCTCTCTCGTATTGATAATGCGACCACTCAGTTAGATGTGGAATTGATTAATTTTACAGCATTCATCACCTTTATTCTCAACCGCTTTGATAAGATGAGAAGCCAGGATGACGAGAAAAAATATGAGCTTGTCAGAGATTACCCTATTAATTCAGTTTGGATCGAGATTGATACCGATAAGATGACTCAGGTGATTGATAATATTCTTAACAATGCCATTAAGTACTCACCAGATGGTGGGAAAATCACTGTCAGCATGAAAACTACTGATGACCAGATGATTTTATCCATCAAAGACCAAGGTCTAGGTATTCCAAAGCAAGATTTGCCGAAGATTTTTGACCGCTTCTACCGTGTGGATCGTGCAAGAAGCCGGGCTCAAGGTGGAACTGGTCTAGGTCTGGCGATCGCAAAAGAAATCATCAAACAACACAATGGCTTTATATGGGCCAAAAGTGAATACGGTAAGGGCTCAACCTTTACCATAGTGCTCCCTTATGATAAGGATGCCGTAAAAGAAGAAATATGGGAGGACGAAATAGAAGACTAGAATGAGTGAAAAAGGCTTTAAATACAGTATTTTAGCATCAGGTTCCAGTGGAAATTCCTTTTATCTGGAAACCCCAAAAAAGAAAATCCTAGTAGATGCAGGCCTGTCTGGTAAGAAAATTACAAGTCTGCTAGCTGAAATCAATCGCAAACCAGAAGATCTGGATGCGATTTTGATTACGCATGAGCACTCAGACCATATCCATGGAGTCGGTGTCTTGGCTCGTAAATATGGCATGGATCTTTACGCCAATGAAAAGACTTGGCAGGCTATGGAAAATAGTAAGTATCTTGGCAAGGTTGATTCTTCGCAAAAGCATATCTTTGAAATGGGCAAAACCAAAACCTTTGGTGATATCGATATTGAGAGTTTTGGTGTTAGCCATGATGCGGCAGCACCACAGTTTTACCGATTTATGAAAGACGACAAGAGCTTCGTTATGCTGACCGATACAGGTTATGTAAGTGACCGTATGGCAGGAATTGTCGAGAATGCGGACGGCTACCTCATCGAGTCCAACCACGATGTGGAGATTTTGCGAGCAGGATCTTACGCTTGGCGTCTCAAACAGCGAATCCTGTCGGATCTCGGTCACCTCTCTAACGAAGACGGTGCTGAAGCCATGATTCGTGCAATGGGAAATCGAACCAAGAAAATTTATCTTGGTCACTTGTCCAAAGAGAACAATATCAAGGAGCTGGCTCACATGACCATGGTCAACCAGCTAGCCCAAGCGGATTTGGGAGTCGGAGTAGACTTTAAAGTTTACGATACCTCACCAGATACTGCAACACCATTGACAGATATATAAAAAAGAAGGCGAGTGCCTTCTTTTGTTGTTTTTTTACAATCCAGCAAAGTCCTTGATTTCTTGTGCTGACATGGAAGAGTCGCAACGGACATTGATTTGTCCATCAGCAATGTGAACAAATCCTGGTACGGTTGGAATTCCGTAGCGTGAGCGGAATTCTTGTAACTCATTTAGTTGGCTTGGTTCTTCACTGTTGATGAAGTAGATGTGAGCTTTAGTTTCAGCTACGACACCTGCCAAGGTACCAGCAAATTTACGGCAGTAAGGGCAAGTTTTGCGACCGATAAAGAAGGTTGCAGTTTCTTTCTTATCAAGAGCTTCTTGCGCACGCGCAACTGTAGTGACTTCAAGGTCTTTAATGTTTTCTAAAAATTGTTCCATGAGATTACCTCGCTTTCATTGATAAGTCTAGTATGCCATAAAGTTTCTAAAAATGCTCAGATTTGATACGAAAAAAGATGAGATTGGTTGGTCTCATCTTTTATAATTTCTTATTTTACAAACGCATTGATTTCTGCTTCGATGTTGGCAATCTTAGCTTGTGAATCTTCATTGCTTTCACCCACAACGGCAATGTAGAACTTGATTTTTGGTTCTGTACCTGAAGGGCGAACTGCAATCCATGAACCGTCAGCAAGTGTATATTTCAACACATCACTTGGAGGAGTTGTCAAGTTTGTAACAGTACCATCAGCAACAGTAGCAGTTTGAGCCTTGAAGTCTTCTACGACAGTGATAGCTGTTGCATTCCATTCTTTTGGAGCATTGTTACGGAACTTAGCCATGATTTCCTTGATTTGTTCTGCACCATCAACACCAGAAAGGGTAACAGAGATAGTCTTTTCAGCGTAGTAGCCGTATTCTTTGTAGATTTCTTCGATACCGTCAGCAAGTGTCAAACCACGTGAACGGTAGTAGGCAGCAAGTTCAGCAACGACAAGAACGGCTTGGATAGCATCTTTATCACGTACGAATGGTTTAATCAAGTAACCGAAGCTTTCTTCAAATCCCATCATGTAAGTGTGATTGTGTTTTTCTTCAAATTCTTGGATTTTCTCTGCGATGAATTTGAAACCTGTCAAAACGTTGAACATGGTTGCGCCGTAGCTTTCAGCAATCTTCGTTACCAAGTCAGTTGATACGATGGATTTGCAGAGAGCTGCATTTTCAGGAAGAGTTCCAGCATTTTTGTGGGCTTCCAAGATGTATTTAGCCATGATAGCACCGATTTGGTTACCTGAAAGGTTAAGGTAGCTACCATCTTTTTGAAGAACTTCAACACCAACACGGTCAGCGTCAGGGTCAGTTGCAACAAGCACATCTGCACCAACTTGACGACCAAGTTCTTCAGCAAGGGCGAAGGCTGCTTGGCTTTCTGGGTTTGGAGATTTTACAGTTGAGAAGTCAGGATCAGCAGTTGCTTGTGCTTCAACAACTTGAACAGAGTCAAATCCTGCTTGAGCAAGAGCACGACGAGCCAACATTTCACCCGTACCATGAAGTGGTGTGTAGACAATCTTCATGTCTTTACCGAATTCTTCGATCAAGGCTGGGTTGATGTTTACGTCTTTAACTTCTTTAAGGTATTCTGCATCAACAGCTTCGCCGATAACTTCAATCAAGCCAGAAGCTTTTTCCGCTTCTACATCGGCAACTTCCACAGCGAATGGATTTTCGATAGCACGAATGTAAGTAGTCAAAGCGTCCGCGTCATGTGGAGGCATTTGTCCACCGTCTTCACCGTAAACCTTGTAACCGTTAAATGGAGCAGGGTTATGGCTGGCAGTAATCATGATACCTGCAAAACAGTTGAGGTGACGAACTGCAAATGACAGTTCTGGAGTTGGACGGAGGCTTTCAAATACGTAAGATTTGATACCGTGTTTAGCAAGAACTGCCGCAGATTCAAAGGCAAACTCAGGTGAGAAGTGACGGCTATCGTAGGCAATTGCTACACCACGTTCTTTTTCGTTTCCACCTTTTGACTCAATCAAACGAGCCAAACCTTCGGTAGCTTGACGAACAACGTAGATATTGATGCGGTTTGTACCAGCACCGATCAAACCACGCATACCAGCGGTACCAAATTCAAGATTGGTATAAAAGGCATCTTCCTTTGTTTTTTCGTCCATATTGATTAAATCTTGACGAAGGTAGTCTGGAAGGTCAGCAAAATCGACCCATTTTTGATAATTTTCTTGGTAAGTCATAGAGTGTCTCCTTTGTTTATTTGCTTTAATCGCTTTCATTATATCACGATTTGACATTTTAGTAAAACGTTAGCATAACTTAAAATGTAGGAAATTAACTTTTGCACTTTAGCGGGAAAATGGTGGGGACTGTGCTTACTTATACTAAGTTAGGGATGAAAATTAATTATTAGATACTTTATAACATGAAAGTTTATAATTCATTTTGTAGGTTTGTTGAAGAAAAAAATCAAAAATATTGTTATATTCTATTCTTTTTATAAAGAATCCTTTAATGTATCAAATGAACAGATAGAAAAATTTAAGTTAAAACTCTATAAATTTAAGATATTTTGAAAAATTCTGGTTTCTGTTTTGAATTTTATTCTACGTATGGTAAAATATAGTAAATCATTAAAGGAGAATCCATTATGAAAAAAATTCTTAAGCATTCTGCTTTGCTTTTATCAGCTTTAGCACTGGTTGCCTGTGGAGCTTCCAAAAAAGCAAGCGACAATGGTACTGCCTCGAACTCAAACTTTGAAGTTTCAGTAAAAGACGGTATGTTTGTATTGCCTAAAGATGAAGATTCATCTTCAAGCTACCTTGCACTTCAAGTCGAAATCAAGAACAATCGTGATAAACAGTTTAGTTTTACTAGCCAAGATATTACGCTTTATAATGAAAAAGATGAAAAATTACAACCAATTCAAATCTACGAAAGCGACAGTAAAACGAAATTTATGTCATATGGTGACAGTCTTTCTAAAGGAAAGAGTGTTGCTGGTTATGTAGTGTATGAGGTAGACAAGAATGCTAAGTATGAACTCCACTTCGCACCTAGCTTTTATGATGACATCAAAGAGAATTCTAAAAAGAATAACGATGTAGCAATCAAGGTGGATCCAAGTCAGTATGAAGATCATATTGATGAAGCGAAAGATGTAATGAAAAAATATGTCGATGCTGTTTACCTTAATGGGGAAAGTTCTGGTGGTGGAACGAACCTAAGTGCTACTGATAATAAGTCTCAAGTTGTTGCGCTTGCTGATGATAAAAAATCTTCTGATAATAGTGCTGAATTCACAAACGATGCGAAAGCTGATAAAGAAGAGTTTATCAAGAAATTTACAGAATCGTTCGGAAAAGGCTTCTATAACTACAAACCATCTGATTCAGAACTTAGAACATTCGCAGATGCCTACATCAAAGCAAATGCTAAGAGAGCAAAAGTTGATTATAAAGTGAAGACATATTTGCCAGACTATGCTGTTGTTTATGTTAGACCAGAAACAATCGACTTGGATAATTTGAATGTTCATGAATTGAGCCGTAAATTCTATGAAGAAAACAAAGGTAAATATAGCAACTACTCAGAAGCTATGAAAGCTGGTGAGAAGTACATTTTAGAAAATGCACCAAGTCAATTTGATTCAACTCCTCTAGATACAAGCGATAACATGAAAAAAGAGGGTTATGAAATTAAAATGACCAAGAAAGATGGAAAATGGACCATCGATACCTCTTCTAAAAACTATGACTTAAAAGATATGGCTCGCACATTCCGTGGAGGCATTGGATACTAAGATGAAAGGTTCGGGTATACTACTCGAACTTTTTTCATTGCAATTGTGCAAAAGAGAAAAAGATAGTAAAATAGAGATATGATTATTTTACAAGCTAATAAAATTGAACGATCTTTTGCTGGTGAGGTTCTTTTTGATAATATTAATCTGCAGGTAGATGAACGAGACCGGATTGCTCTTGTTGGGAAAAATGGTGCAGGTAAGTCTACTCTTTTAAAGATTTTGGTTGGAGAAGAGGAGCCAACTAGTGGAGAAATCAATAAGAAAAAAGATATTTCTCTGTCTTACCTAGCCCAAGATAGCCGTTTTGAGTCTGAAAATACCATTTATGATGAAATGCTCCATGTCTTTGATGACTTGCGTCGGACAGAGACACAACTGCGTCAGATGGAGTTGGAGATGGGTGAAAAGTATGGTGAAGATCTAGATAAACTGATGGCGGATTATGATCGTTTATCAGAGAATTTCCGTCAGGCTGGTGGCTTTACCTACGAAGCTGATATCCGCGCTATCTTGAATGGTTTCAAGTTTGACGAGTCTATGTGGCAGATGAAAATTGCTGAGCTTTCAGGTGGTCAAAATACTCGGCTTGCTCTGGCCAAAATGCTCCTTGAAAAACCAAATCTCTTGGTCTTGGACGAGCCGACCAACCACTTGGATATTGAAACCATTGCCTGGTTGGAAAATTACCTAGTCAACTACAGTGGCGCTCTCATCATTGTTAGTCACGACCGTTATTTCTTGGACAAGGTTGCAACAATTACGCTCGATTTGACCAAGCATTCTTTGGATCGCTATGTGGGGAATTACTCTCGTTTTGTTGAACAAAAAGAGCAAAAACTAGCAACTGAGGCAAAAAACTATGAGAAACAGCAGAAGGAAATCGCTGCTCTGGAAGATTTTGTTAATCGCAATCTAGTAAGAGCTTCGACAACCAAACGTGCCCAATCGCGCCGTAAACAACTGGAAAAAATGGAGCGATTGGATAAACCTGAAGCTGGTAAGAAATCAGCTAATATGACCTTCCAGTCTGAAAAAACATCTGGTAATGTTGTCCTGACAGTTGAAAATGCAGCCATTGGTTATGATGGGGAAATTTTGTCAGAACCGATAAATCTTGACCTTCGCAAGATGAATGCTGTTGCTATCGTTGGACCAAACGGTATTGGGAAGTCAACCTTTATCAAGTCAATAGTAGACCAGATTCCTCTTATCAAAGGAGAGAAGCGTTTTGGAGCAAATGTTGAGGTTGGTTACTATGACCAGACTCAAAGCAAGCTAACACCAAGCAATAGTGTCCTAGATGAACTTTGGAATGATTTTAAACTAACACCAGAGGTTGAAATCCGTAATCGACTTGGAGCCTTCCTTTTCTCAGGAGATGATGTTAAGAAATCAGTTGGCATGCTGTCAGGTGGCGAAAAAGCTCGTTTGTTACTTGCCAAACTTTCTATGGAAAACAACAACTTTTTAATTCTTGACGAGCCGACCAACCACTTGGATATTGATAGCAAGGAAGTGCTAGAAAATGCCTTGATTGACTTTGATGGGACCCTTCTTTTCGTCAGTCACGACCGTTACTTTATCAATCGTGTAGCCACTCATGTTTTGGAATTGTCCGAGAGTGGTTCAACCCTCTACCTTGGAGATTATGACTACTATGTTGAAAAGAAAGCAGAAGTAGAAATGACTCAGACAAAAGAAGCTTCAACTAGTAATCAAGCAAAAGAAACAAGTCCAGTTAATGACTACCAAGCTCAGAAAGAAAGTCAGAAAGAAGCCCGTAAGCTCATGCGACAAATCGAAAATCTAGAAGCTGAAATTGAAGAGTTAGAAACTCAAAGTCAAGCCATTTCTGAACAAATGCTGGAAACCAACGATGCTGAAAAGCTCATGGAATTGCAGGCTGAACTGGACAAAATTAGCCATCGTCAAGAAGAAGCTATGCTTGAGTGGGAAGAATTATCAGAGCAGGTGTAAGAAATGAAACATCTTGGAAAGGTATTTCGTGAATTTCGAACAAGTGGGAAATACTCCTTAAAAGAGGCGGCAGGTAAATCATGTTCAACTTCTCAATTATCTCGCTTCGAGCTTGGGGAGTCTGATCTGGCAGTTTCTCGTTTCTTTGAGATTTTGGACAATATTCATGTGACTATTGAGAATTTCATGGACAAGGCTAGGGATTTTCAAAATCATGAACATGTTGCCTTAATGGCACAGATTATTCCGCTTTACTACTCAAATGATATTGCAGGTTTTCAAAAGCTTCAAAGAGAACAACTTGAAAAGTCTAAGAGATCGACAACTCCCCTCTATTTTGAGCTGAATTGGATTCTGCTACAGGGTTTGATTTGTCAAAGAGATGCTCGTTACAGGATGAGGCAGAGTGATTTGGAAAAGGTGGCAGATTATCTTTTTCAAACAGAAGAATGGACCATGTATGAGTTGATTCTTTTCGGAAATCTCTATACTTTCTACAATGTGGACTATGTAGCTCGGATTGGCAGAGAAGTCATGGAGCGGGAAGACTACTACAAGGAAATTGGTCGGCATCGTAAACTCGTTTTGATTTTAGCTCTTAACTGTTACCAGCATTGTTTGGAAAATCGATCCTTTGCGGATGCGGACTATTTTGAGGGCTATGTGGAGAAGTTAATTGGAAATGGTATCAAGCTTTATGAGCGCAATATCTTCCATTATCTCAAAGGTTTCGCCCTCTACCAGAGAGACTTGAAAGAAGAAGGTTGTAGTCAGATGCGGGAGGCCATGCATATTTTTGCTGTGCTTGGACTTCCAGAGCAAGTGGCTTACTATCAGGAACATTATGAAAAATTTGTAAATCCTTAAATTTCCCAAATAAGGGAAAAATAAAGAGACTCCTTTCAGTTTTGATACAATAGTTTCAAAATTTGAGAGGGGTTTTTTATATGAATCGACATGCAATCCAGTTGATTAGTCGTGGTGCTATTAATAAAATAGGAAATATGCTCTATGATTATGGAAACAGTGTTTGGTTGGCATCAATGGGAACGATAGGGCAGACTGTTCTTGGGATTTATCAAATTTCTGAACTCGTCACATCGATTCTGGTCAATCCCTTTGGCGGAGTGATTTCAGACCGATTTTCGCGTCGCAAAATTTTGATGACGACAGACTTGATTTGTGGCGTTCTTTGCTTAGCTATTTCTTTCATCAGAGATGATAGCTTGATGATTGCTGCCTTGATTTTTGCCAATATTGTTCAGGCGGTTGCCTTTGCATTTTCTCGTACATCTAACAAAGCCATTATAACTGAGGTTGTAGAGAAAGACGAGATTGTGACCTATAACTCTCGCTTGGAGTTAGTTTTACAGGTTGTAGGAGTCAGTTCTCCGGTGCTTTCTTTTCTCGTTTTACAATTTGCCAGTCTCCATATGACGCTCGTTTTAGATGCCATTAGTTTTTTTATCGCATTTACCTTAGTAGCTTTTCTCCCAAAAAAAGAGACTCAGGAACAAGAGAAAAAGACTTTCAGCTGGAAAAATATTTTTGCTGATATGAAAGAAGGGATTCGCTATATTTGGCGCCAGCAAGAGATCTTTTTCCTTTTGGTAGTAGCTTCCAGTGTTAATTTCTTTTTTGCAGCTTTTGAATTTCTCCTCCCTTTTTCAAATCGACTATACGGGGTAGAAGGAGCTTATGCAACTATTTTAACTATGGGCGCTATTGGTTCGATTATTGGAGCTCTTCTAGCTAGTAAAATAAAGGCAAGTGTTTATAATCTTTTGATTCTATTGGCTTTAACTGGAGTTGGAGTTTTTATGATGGGATTACCACTGCCAACTTTTCTCTCCTTTTCTGGAAATTTAGTTTGTGAACTGTTTATGACGATTTTTAATATTCACTTTTTTACTCAGGTTCAAACCAAGGTTGAGGGGGAATACTTGGGAAGAGTACTAAGCACCATTTTTACCTTAGCCATCCTATTTATGCCGATTGCAAAAGGCTTTATGACGGTGCTACCAAGTGTCCATCTCTCTTCTTTTCTGATAATTGGAAGCGGTGTTATCATCCTGTCTTGTTTATCCCTCGTTTATGTGCGAAGTCATTTTAAAAAAGAGTTATAATTTCTCTTTTTTAGAAAATATTTCATTACGAATCATTTTTCAGTCCTTCTCTATTGTGAGGAGGGCTTGCTTTGTGGTAAAATGGGATTATGAATGAAAGAATGAATGAGTTAGTTGCCTTACTCAACCGCTATGCGACCGAGTACTATACGAGTGACAATCCCTCGGTTTCAGATAGCGAGTATGATCGTCTCTACCGAGAGTTGGTTGAGTTGGAAGCCGCCTATCCAGATCAAGTTTTAGCGGATAGTCCAACTCATCGTGTTGGTGGTAAGGTTTTAGATGGTTTTGAAAAATACAGTCATCAGTATCCTCTATACAGTTTGCAGGATGCTTTTTCACGTGAAGAGTTAGAAGCTTTTGATGCGCGTGTGCGAAAGGAATTACCCCAACCGACCTATATTTGTGAGCTGAAAATCGATGGTTTGTCTATCTCGCTTACGTATGAAAAGGGGATTTTGGTTGTTGGTGCCACACGTGGGGATGGTTCTGTTGGTGAAAATATCACCGAAAACCTCAAGCGTGTCAAGGACATTCCTTTGACCTTGCCCGAAGAACTAGATATCACCGTTCGTGGAGAGTGTTACATGCCACGCGCTTCATTTGACCAGGTCAACCAAGCTCGCCAAGAAAATGGAGAGCCTGAATTTGCTAATCCTCGTAACGCAGCTGCAGGAACCCTCCGTCAGCTGGATACAGCAGTAGTGGCCAAACGCAATCTTGCGACTTTCCTCTATCAAGAAGCCAGCCCTTCTACTCGTGATAGTCAAGAAAAAGTCTTGGAGCATCTTGAACAGCTTGGTTTTGTAGTTAATCCTAAACGAATATTGGCTAAAAGTATAGATGAGATATGGGATTTCATCCAAGAAGTAGGACAAGAACGGGAGAAACTTCCTTACGATATTGATGGAGTGGTCATCAAGGTCAACGACCTAGCAGGTCAAGAAGAACTCGGCTTTACTGTTAAAGCGCCCAAGTGGGCAATCGCCTATAAATTTCCCGCTGAAGAAAAAGAAGCCCAGCTCCTTTCAGTTGACTGGACAGTAGGTCGTACGGGTGTTGTGACTCCGACTGCCAATCTAACACCTGTTCAGCTTGCTGGGACAACTGTTAGCCGTGCAACATTGCATAATGTAGATTATATTGCTGAAAAGGATATCCGCAAAGATGATACGGTTATCGTTTATAAGGCTGGAGATATCATCCCTGCTGTTCTGCGTGTGGTAGAGTCTAAACGTGTTTCTGAAGAAAAACTAGATATTCCGACTAACTGTCCGAGCTGTGACAGTCAGTTGCTTCATTTTGAAGATGAAGTGGCTCTTCGTTGTATCAATCCACGCTGTCCTGCCCAAATCATGGAAGGTTTGATTCACTTTGCCTCTCGAGATGCTATGAATATTACGGGTCTTGGTCCATCTATCGTCGAAAAGCTTTTTGCTGCTAATCTGGTTAAGGATGTGGCAGATATTTACCGTTTGAAAGAAAACGATTTCCTTCTTTTAGAAGGCGTCAAGGAAAAGTCTGCTTCTAAACTATATCAGGCCATTCAAGCATCCAAGGAAAACTCTGCTGAAAAGCTCTTGTTTGGTCTGGGAATTCGCCATGTCGGAAGCAAGGCTAGCCAACTCTTGCTCCAACATTTCCACTCTATTGAAAATCTAGCCCAAGCAGACCCAGAGGAAGTAGCAAGTATCGAGAGCTTGGGTGGAGTGATTGCCCAAAGCCTTCAGACTTACTTTGCTACAGAAGGATCGAAGATTCTCTTAGATGAGTTGAAAGAAGCTGGAGTCAATCTGGACTACAAGGGACAGACAGTAGTAGCAGATGCGGCCTTGTCAGGTTTGACAGTTGTATTAACAGGAAAATTGGAACGTCTCACGCGCTCAGAAGCCAAAAGCAAACTCGAAAGTCTGGGTGCCAAAGTCACAGGCAGTGTTTCTAAGAAAACGAATCTTGTCGTAGCAGGAGCAGATGCAGGAAGCAAGCTCCAAAAAGCACAAGAACTTGGTATCGAAGTTCGAGATGAAGCTTGGCTAGAAAGTTTGTAAAGAATAGTTGAAAACTAGATGTTAGATAGTCTGGAACTATCTCTCCTGATGTGTTTTTATATCTATTAATGCTATTCTCTATTGTGCTGAAATTCCCGCTAAATTCTTCAGCACCACATAAAAAAATTGAAATTAGGAATTAGGAAAAGAAATGTATAGATACCCAGTAGTCATCCATTTTCACCGAAAAAATGGGGATTATGATGCTTGTTCATTCAGTAGAAAACAGGCAGATGTTAAAGAAAATTTGTATTATGAAAATGATTATTTTGGTGCAAAATTCTCCTTTACAGTTACAAGTGTAGAAAGGCTCGATACTCTGAACTTTTCTGTAGAAATAGATGGAAAGACAAAAGATTATCTCCTACGGTTTAACTACTATCCACTGTTGACTGAGGTTTGGATTTTGGATGGTGATGAGACGGTTTATTATTCTGAAAATCCAGCCATTGCAAGTTCTTGCTATAAAGATCGAAACCCGTTTGCTTTTGATAAAGCCTTTCACAGTGAAAGTTTTGATCACCATTGGGGATACCAAGGAGAGTTGGGGTATAGTATCTCTGACTACCAGACAAGCTTTAAACTCTGGGCTCCAACAGCTACAGCAGTTCAAGTGGTCGTTTATGAAAATACAAGTAACGACGCGCCGATTTGGAAAACCTTTAATCTTGAGCGTGGTAATAGCTATTCATATAGTCATAAGTACAATACCATTGGTGTTTGGAGTGTAGACCTGGATGAAAATCTTGCAGGTAAAGCCTATCAGTATCAGATTGAGTTTCCGCACCACCAGACCTTGATACGAGACCCATACACTATCGCTACAAGTCCTGATGGGAAACGTTCTGTCATCCTATCTCAGCAAGATAGACAGGTAGAAGGATTTAAAGTCAAACATGGGACAGACGCCCTTTGGCGTTTGGAAAATCCATGTAAAGCCGTTATCTGTGAGATGCACATTCGTGATTTTACAAAATCGCCGACATCTGGAGTTCCAGAAAACCTTCGAGGGACCTTCCTTGGGGCTGCCCAGACTGGAACGGTTAACCAGTATGGTCAAGCAACAGCCTTTGATTATATCAAAGAACTCGGCTGTAATTATGTTCAACTCCAACCAATCTTTGATCGCCATAAGGAATATGACGAGGACGGGAATGTAACCTATAACTGGGGTTATGACCCTCAAAACTACAATGCGCCAGAACCAAGTTTCTCTAGTAATCTAGATGATCCTGGACAGGTTATTCGAGACCTCAAGACCATGATTCAGGCATATCATGATGCGGGAATCGGTGTCATTATGGATGTCGTTTACAACCATACCTTCTCAACGGTTGATGCACCTTTCCAAACAACTGTTCCCGATTATTACTATCGTATGAATCCAGATGGAACCTTCCAAAACGGTACAGGTGTTGGAAATGAAACCGCAAGCGAACACGAAATGTACCGCAAGTATATGATTGACTCACTCCTTTATTGGGTGAAAGAATACAATATTGACGGATTCCGTTTCGACTTGATGGGAATTCACGATGTTAAAACCATGCAGGCGATTCGCTGGGCACTTGATGAAGTTGATCCCCGTATTATCACCTATGGAGAAGGCTGGGATATGGGGACAGGTCTTGCACCTTATGATAAGGCCAAGAAGGACAATGCCTACCAGATGCCAAATATCGGATTCTTCAACGATGATCAGCGTGATGCCATCAAAGGAGGAGAAGTTTACGGCTCAATCAAGGCAGGATTTGTTAGCGGTGCAGCTACAGAACCGATTGTAGCCAAAGCTATTCTTGGTAGCCGAGAGTTGGGTTCATATCTTAGTCCAAACCAAGTTCTTAACTACGTGGAAGCTCATGATAATTACAACTTGCATGATTTGTTAGCAACCCTTCACCCAGATCACAGTTCAGATAAGATTATGCGTCAGGTCGAGACAGCAACAGCGATGAGCATTCTTATGCAAGGGATGTCCTTTATAGAGCTGGGGCAAGAATTTGGTCGCACCAAGCTCCTTGCTACAGGAGAAAATGGCGAGCTGACTCCAGCAGATAGAGAACGGGCTATGAATAGTTACAATGCTCCAGATAGTGTCAACCAGGTCAACTGGGATTTAATCAATGAGAGACAAGAGAGCATTGACTTTATTCGCCAGATTATTCGCCTAAAAACACAAAGGCGTGCTTTCTCTTATCCTACATACGAAGAAGTTTATCGTCATGTTTTCGTCCATACAGCTGCTGAAAATAGTGGTTGGATTGTTTACGAAATTCACGGTGGAACAGAGCACTTATTGGTGGTATTCAATGCCAAGGGAACTTCTTTCTACTTTGAAAATGCAGGAAATCTTGAAATGCTTGTGTCCAATAGTCGTTCTAAAGAGTCTAATGTGATTGATGATATCAGCGTTGCAGTCTTGAAGGTACTTTCATAGTAAATGCAGCAAAAAGGTTTAGTTAAAACTAGACCTTTTTTGATTTTTATTGAAAAACCAATATCTAATAGGAATAAATTTCAAATAATTTGAAGAATCAAGTTTGTGAAAAAAATATCAATATTTTCCAAAAAGGGGTTGTAATTTTCTGAAAATTTGATAAAATAAGTTTTAATCATTTTCAGGAGGAAGAGAATTTGACACATTATCAGAATTTAGTGAATGGAAAATGGAAATCATCAGAGAATGAAATTGCCATCTATTCTCCCATCAATCAAGAAAAGTTGGGGACAGTACCCGCTATGAGTCAGGCTGAAGTAGATGAGGCTATGGAAGCAGCGCGTACAGCTCTCCCAGCATGGCGTGATTTAGCACCAGTTGAGCGTGCAGCCTATTTGCATAAGACAGCAGACATTTTGGAACGTGACAAAGAAAAAATTGGTACCATTCTTGCTAAAGAGGTTGCAAAAGGGATTAAAGCAGCCATTGGAGAAGTAGTACGTACAGCAGAATTGATTCGTTTTGCTGCCGAGGAAGGTCTCCGTATCACTGGACAAGCAATGGAAGGTGGCGGTTTTGAAGCTGCAAGTAAAAATAAACTAGCCGTTGTCCGTCGTGAACCAGTTGGTGTCGTTTTAGCTATTGCACCATTTAACTATCCAGTCAACCTTTCTGGATCTAAGATTGCTCCGGCTTTGATTGCAGGAAATGTCGTTATGTTCAAACCCCCAACACAAGGATCTATTTCTGGCCTCTTGCTAGCTAAAGCATTTGACGAAGCAGGAATCCCAGCAGGTGTCTTTAACACCATCACTGGACGTGGTTCTGAAATCGGAGACTACATCATCGAACACAAGGAAGTGAACTTCATTAACTTTACAGGTTCAACACCGATTGGTGAGCGTATTGGTCGTTTAGCTGGTATGCGCCCGATTATGCTTGAACTTGGTGGGAAAGATGCAGCAATTGTCTTAGAAGATGCAGATTTAGAAAATGCAGCTAAGCAAATCGTAGGTGGTGCCTTTAGCTACTCTGGTCAGCGTTGTACCGCTATCAAACGTGTTTTGGTTGTGGAAAGCGTAGCAGACAGATTGGCAGAATTGCTCCAAGCTGAAGTTGCTAAGCTAACAGTCGGTGATCCATTTGACAATACAGATATCACACCTGTTATTGACAATGCTTCAGCTGATTTCATCTGGGGATTGATTGAAGATGCTCAGGAAAAAGGAGCCAAAGCGCTCAGTCCAATCAAACGTGAGAATAATCTCATTTGGCCAGGACTTTTTGATTATGTCACAAGAGACATGAAATTAGCCTGGGAAGAACCATTTGGACCTGTTCTCCCAATTATCCGAGTTGCAGATGCCAATGAAGCGTTAGAAATTGCTAATGAATCAGAGTTCGGTCTTCAATCTTCAGTCTTTACAAATGACTTTAAGAAGGCGTTTGAAATTGCTGAAAAACTTGAAGTGGGTACCGTTCATATTAATAATAAAACACAGCGTGGACCAGATAATTTCCCATTCCTTGGTGTAAAGGGTTCTGGTGCAGGAGTACAAGGAATTAAATATAGTATCGAAGCGATGACAAATGTTAAATCCATTGTTTTTGATGTGAAATAATTTATAAAATTAGGAAATTACCTTCCTGATTTTATTTTTTACTAAAAATACAGTTAAAAATTGATAAAAAACGAATATTCTGGTATTATAATAAAAAAATATATGGAAATTGTTTCGTATTCTATTTTCAGGATATCTTTTTTAAAATGCTAGGTAATTTTTTGAAGGCTTTCATAAAAAAATATGATTTCCTTCGTAAATTACTTGAAAGTTATCTTAAAAGAGTGTATAATAGAATTATAGAAAACGCTTACAAAAGAAAGGGGATTGAATGAATAATCAAGAAGCATTAAGAACCTTTACTACAGGTGAGAACTTTCACCTCCAGCATTATTTAGGAGCGCATAGAGAGGAGAAAAACGGAGAAATAGGCTATACCTTTAGGGTTTGGGCACCAAATGCACAAGCAGTTCATCTAGTTGGTGATTTTACTAATTGGGTTGAGAATCAAATTCCTATGGTTCGTAATGAAGCAGGTGTTTGGGAAGTCTTTACGAGTCAAGCTCAGGAAGGTCAGATTTATAAATATCATATCACGCGTGCAAATGGTCACCAGATTATGAAGATTGATCCGTTGGCAGTTTATTTTGAAGCTAGACCGGGCACAGGAGCAGTTCTGACCAATATCCGTGAAAAGAAATGGAAAGATGGTCTTTGGCTAGCACGTCGCAAACGTTTGGGATTTTTCGAGAGACCAGTTAATATATACGAGGCCCATGCAGGATCTTGGAAGAGAAATCCAGATGGTAGTCCCTATACTTTTTCACAACTGAAGGACGAGTTGATTCCATACTTGGTTGA
This sequence comes from Streptococcus sp. GMD1S, assembly GCF_000296875.1. Classification (GTDB taxonomy): domain Bacteria; phylum Bacillota; class Bacilli; order Lactobacillales; family Streptococcaceae; genus Streptococcus. The sequence continues at coordinate 38,803 of NZ_AJQY01000003.1, forward strand.
GATGAACTATACACATATTGAGTTCATGCCTTTAATGGCTCACCCACTTGGATTGAGCTGGGGCTATCAACTTATGGGTTACTTTGCTTTTGAACATTCCTATGGCAGACCTGAGGAATTCCAAGATTTCGTTGAAGAGTGTCATATAAATAATATCGGTGTTATCGTAGACTGGGTTCCAGGTCATTTCACTATTAATGATGATGCATTAGCATATTATGACGGCACACCAACTTTTGAATACCAAGATCACAACAAGGCTCATAACTACGGTTGGGGTGCGCTGAATTTTGACCTCGGGAAAAATGAGGTCCAGTCTTTCTTGATTTCAAGTATTAAATTTTGGATTGATTTTTACCACTTAGATGGTATTCGGGTCGATGCAGTGAGCAATATGCTGTATCTAGATTATGATAATGCTCCTTGGACTCCAAACAAAGACGGTGGAAACCTTAACTATGAGGGTTATTATTTCCTTCAACGTTTGAACACAGTGATTAAGTTAGCTCATCCAGATATCATGATGATTGCAGAAGAAAGTTCATCAGCGACAAAGATTACTGGCATGAAAGAAATGGGTGGTCTTGGCTTTGACTATAAATGGAATATGGGCTGGATGAACGATATTCTCCGTTTCTACGAGGAAGATCCGATTTATCGCAAGTATGACTTTAATCTTGTGACTTTCAGCTTTATGTATGTTTTCAATGAAAACTATCTCCTACCTTTCTCACATGATGAGGTAGTTCATGGTAAGAAGAGTATGATGCATAAGATGTGGGGAGATCGCTACAATCAGTTCGCTGGTTTGCGCAATCTTTACACCTATCAAATTTGTCATCCAGGTAAGAAACTCTTGTTCATGGGTAGTGAGTACGGGCAATTCCTCGAGTGGAAGTCTGAGGAGCAGTTGGAGTGGTCTAATCTAGAAGATCCGATGAATGCCAAGATGAAGCATTTCACTTCACAACTGAATCAATTCTATAAAGAGCATCGTTGTCTGTGGGAAATTGATACTAGTTATGATGGTATCGAGATTATCGATGCTGATAATAGAGATCAGAGTGTCCTTTCCTTTATTCGTAAGGGCAAGAAGGACGAAGTATTAGTCTGTGTCTTTAATATGGCACCAGTTGAACGTAAGGACTTTACGATTGGTTTACCTGTTGCAGGTATTTACGAAGAGGTTTGGAATACAGAACTAGAAGAATGGGGAGGTGTGTGGAAAGAGCACAATCAAACAGTTCAGACTCAAGAAGGCTTATGGAAAGATTATGAGCAGACTTTGACCTTTACCCTGCCTGCCATGGGAGCAAGCATCTGGAAGATCAAGCGTCGTTTGAAACCAACCAAGAAAAAAGAATAATGGGCTGATGATGATATTTTTTAGATTTTAAAAACGGATGTACTTGTATTGGACTTGAAACACAAGAGAAATGGATTTCCTATTATTTTTATAAAAAAGTTTGACTTCCGACCTTCTTTCGATTTTAACGTTCACATGTCTTTATAAAGGAGTAGAAAATGAAGAATGAAATGCTAGCTTTGATCCTTGCGGGTGGGCAAGGAACTCGTCTCGGAAAACTCACTCAAAGCATTGCCAAACCGGCAGTGCAATTCGGTGGGCGCTACCGTATCATTGACTTTGCTCTTTCCAACTGTGCAAACTCTGGAATCCATAATGTTGGTGTGATTACGCAGTACCAACCTCTTGCTTTGAACAACCATATCGGAAATGGTTCTAGCTGGGGATTGGATGGTATCAGTTCAGGCGTTTCTATTTTACAACCTTATTCAGCCAGCGAAGGAAACCGTTGGTTTGAAGGGACTAGTCACGCTATCTACCAAAACATTGACTACATCGACAGTGTTAATCCTGAGTATGTTTTGATTCTTTCTGGTGACCACATCTACAAGATGGACTACGATGATATGCTTCAGTCCCATAAGGATAACAATGCCAGTTTGACAGTAGCTGTCCTAGACGTACCTCTCAAAGAAGCTAGCCGTTTTGGTATCATGAACACAGATGCCAATAACCGTATCGTTGAATTCGAGGAAAAACCTGCGCAACCTAAGTCTACAAAGGCTTCTATGGGAATTTATATCTTTGACTGGAAACGACTTCGCAATATGCTTGTTGTTGCTGAAAAGAGCAATGTGGATATGTCAGACTTTGGGAAGAACGTTATCCCTAACTATCTCGAGTCTGGTGAAAGTGTCTATGCTTATGAATTTAATGGCTACTGGAAAGATGTTGGTACGATTGAGTCACTTTGGGAAGCCAATATGGAGTACATTTCGCCAGAAAATGCCTTGGATAGCCGCAATCGTCAGTGGAAAATTTACTCAAGAAACTTGATCTCACCACCCAACTACTTTGGAGCACATGCACACGTTGAGGATTCATTGGTCGTGGATGGCTGTTTTGTAGATGGAACGGTTAAACGTTCGATTCTTTCAACAGAAGCACAGGTTCGTGAAGGAGCCGAGGTCGTTGATTCAGTCATCATGAGTGGGGCTATTATTGGCCATGGAGCAAAGATTACTCGTGCTATTATTGGTGAAGGTGCCATTATTGCAGACGGCGTAGAGATTGACGGAACTGACGAAGTACAAGTAGTAGGATACAATGAAGTAGTGGGGGTAGCAACAGATGAAGATTGATAAATATTCAGCCATTTTAGGAAACACAGTTGGTTTTCATGATATGTCAACATTAACAGAACACCGTCCGGTAGCTAGCTTACCTTTCGGTGGGAAATACCGTTTGATTGACTTCCCCCTTTCCAGTCTTGCAAATGCAGGTGTTCGTAGTATCTTTGGTATTTTCCAACAAGATAATATCAGCTCAGTATTCGACCATATCCGTTCAGGTCGTGAGTGGGGCTTGTCCACCCTTCTAAGTCACTACTATCTAGGAATTTACAATACTCGTGTTGAAAGCAGTACAGTTGGAAAAGAGTATTACCAACAGCTTCTTACCTACTTGAGACGTTCAGGTTCAAACCAAACCGTTTCGATTAACTGCGATGTGCTGGTGAATATTGACTTGAATCAAGTCTTCCACCTACACAATACAACGAAAGGTCCGATCACAGTTGTATATAAGAAACTTCCGAAGAAAGACATTTCAGATGTGAATGCTATCTTGGAAATTGATGAAACTGACCATGTTCGTTCGCACAAACTCTTTGATAACAAATCTACGGATGAACTCTTCAACATGTCTACAGATATCTTTGTTGTGGATACTCCTTGGTTGATTGAACGACTTGAAGAAGAGGCTCAGAAAGAATATCCTGAAAAGTTACGCTATGTTCTTCGTGATTTAGCTGCAAAAGAAGGAGCTTTTGCTTACGAATACACAGGCTACTTAGCTAATATTCACTCTGTTCAGTCCTATTATCAAGCAAATATTGATATGCTTGAATCTAAAAAGTTCTATTCTCTCTTCTCACCAAATCAAAAGATTTATACAAAAGTTAAGAATGAAGAACCAACCTACTATGCGAATACTTCAAAAGTAAGAAGTTCTCAGTTTGCTTCTGGTAGTATCATTGAGGGTGAAGTAGTTCAGTCAGTTCTATCTCGTAACATTTATGTTCACAAAGATAGTGTGGTGAAGGACAGCATTTTATTCCCTCGTGTTGTGATTGGGCAAGGTGCCCAGGTTGAATATGCAATTCTAGACAAAGGAGTTGAGGTTGCGGACGGTGTTGTCATTCGAGGCACAGCAGAACATCCAGTTGTAGTGAAGAAGGGTGAAACAGTAACAGAGGACATTTATTCATGAAAATTTTATTTGTAGCGGCAGAAGGAGCACCCTTTTCAAAAACAGGTGGTTTGGGCGATGTCATTGGCGCACTTCCCAAATCACTTGTAAAAGCGGGGCACGAAGTTGCAGTTTTCTTGCCTTATTATGATATGGTAGAAGCTAAGTTCGGCGACCAGATAGAGGATGTTCTCCATTTTGAAGTTAGTGTAGGATGGCGTAGACAGTACTGTGGTATTAAGAAAACGGTCTTGAATGGGGTTACTTTCTACTTCATTGATAATCAGTATTATTTCTTCCGTGGTCATGTGTACGGTGATTTTGACGATGGTGAACGCTTTGCCTTTTTCCAACTGGCTGCTCTTGAAGCTATGGAACGCATCGACTTTATCCCTGACCTTCTCCATGTTCATGATTACCACACAGCCATGATTCCCTTCTTGTTAAAAGAAAAGTACCATTGGATTCAAGCCTATCAAGGAATCAGAACCGTTTTAACCATTCATAATTTGGAATTCCAAGGTCAATTTTCTGAAGGAATGTTGTGGGATTTGTTCGGTGTTGGGTTTGAACGCTATGCTGATGGGACCCTTCGCTGGAATGATTGTCTCAACTGGATGAAAGCAGGTATTCTCTACGCGGATCGTGTCTCAACCGTTTCCCCTAGCTATGCGCACGAGATTATGACCAGTCAGTTTGGTTGCGGTTTGGACCAGATTCTTCGCATGGAGTCAGGTAAGGTTTCAGGTATTGTTAATGGTATTGACGCAGATCTTTATAATCCTCAAACAGACCCACTTTTAGACTATCATTTTGATAAAGAAGATTTGTCTGGAAAAGCTCAAAACAAAGCAAAATTGCAAGAGAGAGTTGGGTTACCTGTACGAGCAGATGTTCCTCTAGTTGGGATTGTCTCTCGTTTGACGCGCCAAAAAGGTTTTGATGTTGTTGTAGAAAGCTTGCATCGTTTCTTACAGGAGGACGTTCAAATAGTCCTTTTAGGAACAGGTGACCCAGCTTTTGAACATTCTTTCTCTTGGTTTGCACAAGTCTATCCAGACAAGCTATCAGCAAATATCACTTTTGACGTCAAACTTGCTCAAGAAATCTACGCAGCTTGTGATCTCTTCCTCATGCCGAGTCGTTTTGAACCATGTGGTTTGTCTCAAATGATGGCGATGCGCTATGGAACTCTACCATTGGTTCATGAGGTTGGTGGACTAAGAGATACAGTTCAATCCTTCAATCCAATCGAAGGAACTGGTACTGGATTTAGCTTTGATAATTTAACACCTTATTGGCTTAACTGGAGTTTCCAAACAGCCTTGGATGTTTATAAGAACCAGCCAGACGTTTGGAGAAATCTACAAAAACAAGCTATGGAATGCGATTTCTCATGGGATACAGCCTGCAAATCTTACCTGGACTTGTACCATAGTTTAGTCAACTAATAGATAAAATCGTATGATTCTTTCATACGATTTTTGGGCTGTTTAGAAAGGAAAGTTTATGTCTCAAGTAAAAGGCTTGTGTGTCATGGACGTTGACGGCACCCTGATAGCAGAAGAAGTGATTGATCTTTTAGGAAAAGAAGCAGGTTGCGAAGAAGAAATATCGCAGATTACAAGCCAGGCAATGCGAGGTGAACTGGACTTTGAAACAAGTTTACGAGCGAGGGTAGCTTTGTTAAAAAGCCTTCCGGTTTCGGTCTTTGATACTGTCATCAAATCCATTCATCTGTCCAAGAATGCCCAAGAATTTATCTCCATACTTCAAAAGAAGGGTATTTTAGTCGGTCTAGTGTCTGGTGGATTTGCACCAATAGTTGAGAGATTAGCAAAATCCCTTGGTATCTCCTATTTCTCCGCCAACCAGTTGGAAGTCAAAGACGGTTTTTTAACAGGTCGACTAGTTGGTGAAATTGTGACAGGTCAAGTAAAACAAGATACTCTTGAGAAATGGAAAAAAGAACTGAAACTTCCCAAAGAAAGAACGATTGCCATCGGTGATGGTGCCAATGACCTCTTGATGTTAAAGTCAGCAGGACGTGGTATTGCATTTTGTGCCAAAGAGGTCGTAAAAACAGAGATAGCTTGTCATGTAGATACGAGGGATTTTTTGGAAGTTCTACCTTTGATTGATTTCTTAGAATGAGAGGAACTATGAAAATTGTAATTGCACCCGATTCTTTTAAAGAAAGTTTGATGGCAGAAGAGGTCGCTCAAGCTATAAAAAGAGGATTCCAAAAATCGATAGCAGATGTAGAATGTCTGCTTTGCCCTGTAGGTGATGGTGGGGAAGGAACTGTAGATGCTATTCGACATTCTCTTGAACTCGAAGAAAAATGGCAAGAAGTGACAGGACCTTTTGGCCAAAAAGAAGCCATGCGCTGCTTTTATAAAGGCCAAATAGCGCTCTTTGAAGTTGCTGACTTGGTTGGTTTAGGAAAGATTCCGCGGGAGAAACGAAATCCCCTTCACATCCAAACCAAAGGTATCGGAGAGTTGATTCGCCATCTCATTGATCTTGGAATGAAAGAAATCTATATCGGTGTAGGTGGTACGGCAAGTAATGATGGTGGAATTGGCATTGCAGCTGCTTTAGGTTATCGTTTTTATGATAAGAATGGAAAGGAATTGCCAGCTTGCGGTCAGACTTTGCTTGAGTTCGAGGCAGTTTCAAATAGCAAGTTGTCTAGGTTTCCTGAAGATGTGAAAATCCGAATTTTAGCAGATGTCGTGAGCCCTCTATGTGGTCATCAAGGGGCAACCTATACATTTGGAAAACAAAAGGGCTTGGAACCTGCTTTGTTTGAGACAGTAGATTTGGCTATACAGCGGTTCTATGGAAAATTTTCACCATCAACCCTCTCTCTTAAAGGAGCAGGAGCCGGCGGTGGGATTGCGGCTGGGCTCTGTGCCTTTGCTGAGGCCACTATCGTATCTGGGATTGACACTTGCTTGGATTTGATTGGCTTTGACAAGAAGGTTGCAGGGGCCGACTTGGTTATCGTTGGAGAAGGTAGACTGGACAGTCAAAGCTTTGTTGGAAAAGCTCCTATCGGTGTAGCAAAAAGAACTCCTGAAGGAGTTCCAGTTATCGCTATTTGTGGTAGTCTTTCCGAGGATTTACCTTCCCTACCATTCGAAAATATACAAGCAGCCTTTTCTATTTTAGAGAAAAGTGAACCTTTGGAAGATAGTTTGAAAAATGCAAGTCTCTATTTGGAGCACACAGCTACTAATATTGGCCGTTTATTAAACATGAGAAATCATTAGCCAAACCATTTTTTCCATACGGATTTTTTAGGAGCCTCTGCCTTTTTCTCCTCCCAAAGACTTGAAAATGCAAGTCTAAGGTCCTTTTCGTCTACTTGAACAGGTTCATTTGTATGAATGACAAGACCGAAAGGAGAGGTGATATGATCGTCTGAAATAATAGTCGCCTGACAGTTGCTTTCCTTTGCTTGTTTTAAGTAAAAGACCTGTTTGTCAAACTCGATACTTGGTGAGATTTTCACAAAAAGTATCTCTACCTTTTCTTGAAAGCTTTCTAAAATAGAGAAAAATCCATGTTCTAATTCAGAACTATTGGCAGTACTGATATCCGCGTAGCCAAGAACTCTTTCCTCGAAAGTCCCGAGATAGCGGCGTTGTTCGTCAGGGTTTAATTTGGGCCCACCATGAGCTTTTTCTAGTAGTTGTTTTGATAAATCTGTCATAAAAACAGTATATCACAAAAATCGCAAGAAAACAGACAAAAGAAAGCGATTACTTTATAAAGTTAAGGAAAATTTGCACAAAGATAACGTTTTTTCTTGAAAAACGCTTATTTTTAAGGTATCATAGAGGTGTAAAAAATTTAACTCAAAGGAGAGTAAAAAATGTCAATTATTACTGATGTTTACGCTCGCGAAGTCCTAGACTCACGCGGTAACCCAACACTTGAAGTAGAAGTTTATACTGAATCAGGTGCTTTCGGACGTGGTATGGTTCCATCAGGAGCTTCTACTGGTGAACACGAAGCAGTTGAACTTCGCGACGGTGACAAATCTCGTTACGGTGGTCTTGGTACACAAAAAGCTGTTGACAACGTAAACAACATCATCGCTGAAGCAATCATCGGCTACGATGTACGTGACCAACAAGCTATCGACCGTGCTATGATCGCACTTGACGGTACTCCTAACAAAGGTAAATTGGGTGCAAACGCAATTCTTGGTGTGTCTATCGCTGTAGCTCGTGCTGCTGCTGACTACCTTGAAATCCCACTTTACAGCTACCTTGGTGGATTCAACACTAAAGTTCTTCCAACTCCAATGATGAACATCATCAACGGTGGTTCTCACTCTGACGCTCCAATCGCTTTCCAAGAATTCATGATCGTACCTGCTGGTGCACCATCATTCAAAGAAGCTCTTCGTTGGGGTGCTGAAATCTTCCACGCTCTTAAGAAAATCCTTAAATCTCGTGGTCTTGAAACAGCCGTAGGTGACGAAGGTGGATTCGCTCCTCGTTTCGAAGGAACTGAAGACGGTGTTGAAACTATCCTTGCTGCGATCGAAGCTGCTGGATATGTTCCTGGTAAAGACGTATTTATCGGATTTGACTGTGCTTCATCAGAATTCTACGATAAAGAACGTAAAGTTTACGACTACACTAAATTCGAAGGTGAAGGAGCTGCTGTACGTACTGCTGCAGAACAAATCGACTACCTTGAAGAATTGGTAAACAAATACCCAATCATCACTATCGAAGATGGTATGGACGAAAACGACTGGGACGGTTGGAAAGCTCTTACTGAACGTCTTGGTGGTAAAGTTCAATTGGTTGGTGACGACTTCTTCGTAACAAACACTTCTTACCTTGAAAAAGGTATTGCAGAAGGTGCTGCTAACTCAATCCTTATTAAAGTTAACCAAATCGGTACACTTACTGAAACATTCGATGCTATCGAAATGGCGAAAGAAGCTGGTTACACTGCAGTTGTATCACACCGTTCAGGTGAAACTGAAGATTCAACAATTGCTGACATCGCAGTTGCAACAAACGCAGGACAAATCAAGACTGGTTCACTTTCACGTACAGACCGTATCGCTAAATACAACCAATTGCTTCGCATCGAAGACCAACTTGGTGAAGTAGCTGAATACCGTGGATTGAAATCATTCTACAACCTTAAAAAATAATCTAGTTCAGTGAACAAGGTTTGAAGCCCCTCGGATTTTTTCCGAAGGGCTTTTTTCTGTTCAAGGGGATAAGAAAGGGGCAGAGTTTATGGTATAATAGACAAAAACACTTGTATTAGGAAGAAATTATGTCTAAAGAGATTGATATTGAGTATTACCATCAGCTAGCCTTGCAAAAGCAGAAGGACCACCGCAAAGTGTTAGCTAATCTAAAGAAAAAACCTCCTAAAAACTTAGATAAGATTGCGCAGCAGATTCACCAAGAAGTCTTTGCTGAGATTGATTGCACTGCCTGTGCCAACTGTTGCAAGACTTTGGGGCCCGACTTTAAAGAAGCAGATATCACCCGTATCGCTAAGTACTTTAAGATGAAATTACCGGCTTTTGAAGCGGAATTCCTTCAGGTGGATGAAGATGGGGATAAAGTTTTCAAATCCATGCCTTGCCCCTTTCTAGGAGGAGACAATCTCTGCTGCATCTATGATGTTCGTCCCAAGGCCTGTCGTGAATTCCCCCATACAGATCGGAAAAAGATCCATCAAATCAACCATTTGACGATTAAGAATACCTTGACCTGCCCTGCAGCCTATCTCTTTGTTGAGAAATTAAAAGATAAGTTATAGAATTTACACCTTTAAATCTTGTACAAAGATTCTAGGGTGGAAGTATCCTGTATTTGTTAGAATATAGATAGAATTGAACACGGACTAAAAGCTATGCGAAAAAGAAAAAATTACCTAGAATCAGAAGAACCAGCGATAATTTTCCCATTTTCACTTTGCTTTTAATGACCTTTGTATCTTATGGAGGTAAGAAAAGAAGAATATGATGCATCAATTCAATCAAACCATGGATTATTTGGAGCAGCAACTGACTGGAGAAGTGGATATGAAAAGATTTCAGCAGCTATCGGGCTATTCTTACTCTCTCTTTAGCAGGCTATTTTCTATCCTGGCAGATATGACATTAGCAGAATACTTGCGCAATCGCAGGTTGTCAGAGGCTGTGATGGACTTGCGGGAAAGCACTGAGAAAGTCATTAACATAGCAATGAAATACGGCTATGAGTCTGCTGACGCCTTCAGCACAGCCTTCAAGAAATTCCATGGTGCAACTCCCTCAGAAGTTCGAAAAGGAAAACCTTATCGGATCTTTCCTAGACTTCAATTATCCTTAAAAATCACAGGAGGAAAGAACATGGATATCAAGATTCAAAAGAAACCTGCTTTTACCGTGGCAGGCGTCCTATTGGAAGCTATTGACAATAGCAAATGCCCGTCTGCTTGGGAGCATCTCTATGCCCATCACAGCTTTGAAAGCCTAGAGAGTCTAGGCAGTGGCCAATCTTTTGGCGTCTGCTCGGATGTCAAAGAAGGCGAAATCATCAACTATATGGCTGCTTATGATGTGACGGATAAAACTAAAGCAGAAGAACTAGGTCTGTCCATCAAAGATATCCCAGCCGCTGAATATGCTATCGTACCAGTCAAAGGCCCTATACCTGCTAGCATTCACAATGCTTGGAAATATGTCTTAGAGGTCTTTTTTCCAGAAACTGGCTATCGCCACTCAGGAGCCCCAGACTTTGAAGTTTATTTCAAAGGAGATATGTCGTCCTCAGACTACCAAATGGAACTCTGGATACCAGTCATCAGGGACTAGATCATTTTCTGATTTTTTATAAAGATGCAAATCAAACTCTGTAGAAGATAGCTTTTACAGAGTTTTTAATTGTTGACATTCATGTCTGTAAACAAACAAACCATATTTTTTGTTTGGATTTTATGGGGCATGCGAATAGTTTTCTCGGTATAATAGTCCCATAGAAGATAAGGAGGCAGGAATATGCAGATGTATTTTGGAGATGTGTCACTTTGCTATAGTTATTCATTGGCAATGGCACTGGATGGCTATGGCTATGACTTTAAAGCAGAGTTTTTAGAGGCAATTATGGTGATGGGAAATGGAGCTAGTATCGTAAAGGAAGATGAGGAGCACCCTCTAGTATTTTTTGATAATGGAATGCCAGATCTTTCCATCTCTCATTCCTTAAAAATACTTGGGTTTGACTATGAGGACTTCTATCTAAAAGATGGCGCGGAAGTAGATTTGGAAGAGGTTAAAAGAAAGTTGGAAACATTTCTGTCAAATGGACCTGTCGTTCTGGGACCTCTTGATATGGGCCATCTGACTTACAATCCCAATCACACAATCCTTTATGGTGTGGATCACTTCGTAACCGTGTATGGCATTGATCATCAGCACCTCTATTTGCATGATCCAGCTGGTTTTGCCTGTATGAAGGTTGCTTTTAATGACATACTAGAAGCATGGAAGGCAGAGGCTATTGACTATAAGCGCGGAGCCTACTCCATGTGGGGGAATTTTAAGCGGCTCAAGACTCCTAGTCAGACTGAAATCTATCAGGAAACAGCAAAGATTATAAAGTCCCGATATCTGAATGGTCAAAACGGTGTTTTGAAATGCTATGCAAAAGCAGTTGCTGAAAACGGCTTAAATACCGAGCAAAAACAATTGCATCAATATTTCAGCTTTAAACTTGCGGCTGTTCGAAGTCTCTATCTCAGTAAATTTTTAAAAGATCATGATCCAGAAGGGGCAAGATTAAAAGAGGAGTTGGCTTCTTTATTTGGTCAAGCCCACCTTTCATGTTTAAAAGAAGATTACCAAGAACTATCCAACTTGCTCTATCAAATAGCAGAAGTGGACGGTCTCTTTAAAGATTTATATGTAAAGTAGAGAACAAAGAGATGACTCTATGCATTAAAAACTAGTTAGTAAAAGCAGTTTTTCGTAAAATGAAGAACTGCTTTTTGCTACTTGTGGTATAATAGAAAGTAAATATATTTTAGATTAATAGGATACAAATATGAATAAGCAACAATTAGCTGCAAAAATTTGGGAATCAGCCAATGAAATGCGTTCTAAAATAGAAGCCAACGAATATAAAGATTATATTCTAGGATTTATGTTTTACAAGTTTTTATCAGATAAAGAAGAACAATTCCTTTCTCAAGAAGGATACGGTGACGATCTATCTGATTTATCAGAGTCTGATGAAGAAACTGTAAAATATATACAAGAAAAAATTGGTTATTTTATCAGTTATGATAATCTCTTTTCTACTTGGATTAAAAAAGGGGTTGATTTCGATGTATCGAATGTTCGAGATGCCTTGTCAGCATTTAATCGATTAATTGGTAAAGGACATAAACATGTTTTTGATGGCGTCTTTGATACTCTCCAAACTGGCCTAAGTAAGCTTGGAGAATCATCTGCTTCTCAGACAAAAGCTATTAGCAGACTTCTTACATTAATTAAGTCAATTCCTATGGAAGGGAGAAGAGACTACGATGTTTTGGGCTTCATTTACGAATATCTGATTAGCATGTTTGCAGCAAATGCTGGTAAAAAGGCAGGGGAGTTTTATACCCCTCACGAAGTCTCTGTACTAATCTCTGAAATTGTGGCCCATCATCTCCATGATAAAGATGAGATTAAAATTTATGATCCGACTAGTGGATCGGGCTCTTTGCTCATCAACATCGGGCAATCTGCTTCAAAATTTATCCAAGGGGAAAATAAAATCCAATATTATGCCCAAGAATTAAAGAGCAACACCTACAATTTGACACGTATGAATTTGATTATGCGAGGAATTTTGCCATCCAATATTATCACTCGAAACGGGGATACCTTGGAGGATGACTGGCCTTATTTTAATGAAAACGATCCTGTGAATACTTATAATCCACTCTACGTTGATGCTGTTGTTTCAAATCCACCTTATTCGCAGAAATGGGATTCTGAACATAAAGAAGATGATCCCCGCTACTTTGGTTTTGGTTTAGCTCCTAGAACCAAAGCAGATTATGCATTTTTGCTTCATGATTTATACCATTTAAAGCCGGATGGCATTATGGCTATTGTTCTTCCTCATGGCGTTCTTTTTCGAGGGGGCGAAGAAAGAAAAATTCGTATGAATTTAATCGAAAAAAATAAGATTGATGCAATTATTGGTTTGCCTTCAAATATCTTTTTTGGTACAGGGATTCCTACGATTATTATGGTGCTAAAACAGCATAGAGATAGAGATGATATCTTGATTGTAGATGCCTCTAAAGGCTTTGTAAAAGTTGGGAAAAACAACCAACTTCGTGCTTCTGACATTAAGAAGATTGTTGATATCGTAAATAATCGTGAAACGATAGAGGGATATTCTCGTCTGGTATCAAAAGAAGAGCTTCGCCAGCAAGACTATAACCTTAACATCCCACGTTATGTTGATTCATCTGAACCTCAGGAATCTTGGGATATTTATGCTTCTATGTATGGAGGAATTCCTAAATCAGAGCTGGCCAAATTAGATCCTTTTTGGTGCGCTTTCCCCAGTTTATTTTCTGACCTTTTTGAAGATGATGGATCTCCTTATGTCGAGTTTAAAAGTTCAGACTTAAAACAAGTGATTTTAAATAATGAGGATATAAAAAAATTCTTATCCGATTATCATCAGAGCTTTGAATCGTTTTCTGCATACCTATATGATTATTTGGTAGTTCAGGCTTTATCTGTTTCTTTACCCCAGGCCGAGTCTGTGATTAGTCAGCAGCTATTCAAGAATTTATTTGACTATCCCATAGTTGATCCTTACACTGCCTATCAACTTTTAGACGATGGATGGCAGGAAATTTCTCAGGATTTGGAGATGATACAGACCGAAGGTTTTCAAACTGTTAAGCGCGTGGATCCAAATATTGTCATAAAGAAAAAGAAGGGAAAAGAAGCAGAAGAACAACAGGAAGGCTGGATAGGTCGCATACTACCTTTTGAGTTGGTTCAGGAAGTCCAACTTACAGAAGAATTGGAGCAGATAAAAGCTCAAAAAGCTAGGTTGCAAGAGATTAAGGATACATATGTTCAATTGATTGATAATCTTTCTGAAGAAGAAAAAGAACTTCAGATTTTAACTGACGAGCAAGATGGTTTTATCACTAAGGAAGTCAATCTATTGCTGGAGGATATTTATGCCGAAGTGGATAGCTTGGAGATTTCGACTTTAAGAACTTATCTCGATCTGTTAGATAGGAAAGCTAAGAAAGCAGAAAAAATGGATTTTATAGCTGCTCACCCTGAAGTATCCTGGTCATCAATGGAGACATTAAAAGACAAAACTTACGGAGTAGTTAGTGTGAGAAGCTATATCCTGTGGTTGCAATGTCAAACAGTTTTTGAGGAAGGAAGCTTTGAGGCTACTTTACAGAATGTCATTAAACTTCAAGAAGAAGAAAAGCAACTAGCTACTATAGTTAAGGAAGCAGAGAAAAAGCTCCATTTGAAAACGAAGCAAGTCATTGAAAGCTTGTCAGATGAAGAGGCTAATGAACTGCTTGAGAAGAAATGGATTGTCCCAGTCGTTGAGGAGTTGAATCAATTACCAGATGTCTTATTTACTCAGCTGATAAAACATGTCACAGGAGTAGCGGATAAATACTCAGAAACTTTTGAAGATGTCAGCAAAGAACTAGCAGCTGTCGAGCAAAGTCTCTCTGATATGATTGACCAGTTGGATGGGCCAGAATTTGATATGAAAGGATTGAGGGAGTTTCAAAATCTCCTAAATAGAAATTAAGATGACGGAAGAAAGAAAAGCACCAGCTATTCGTTTCAAAGAATTTTCAGGTCAAAATGCGGAAGCTTGGGAACAGCGGAAGTTGGAGGAGTGCTCAGAAATATCTGCTGGTGGAGATATTGATAAATCTAAATTATTGAATAATGGGAAATATCCGGTCGTTGCCAATGCTCTTACAAATGACGGAATTATTGGGTATTATAATGATAGCTTTAGAATAGAGGCTCCTGCAGTTACAGTAACTGGCAGAGGTAATGTTGGAGTAGCAAAAGCTCGTAACGAAAATTTTACTCCTGTTGTGCGTCTTCTATCATTAAAATCAGATTATGATGTTGTTTTTTTAGAGAATGCTATAAATACCCAAAATATTGTAATTGAATCAACGGGAGTTCCCCAGTTAACCGTTCCCCAGTTAGGTAATTATAAAATTTTCTTTCCTTCTCCCCCCGAACAAAGGGCCATTGGCAGCCTCTTCCAAGATCTGGACAAGCTCATTACACTTCAACAGCGTAAGTTAGAGGTTCTCAAAGAGCAGAAGAAAACCTACCTCAAGCTCCTCTCCCCAGCCAAAGGACAAAAGAAACCAGTCCTTCGCTTCGCAGGATTTGAAGATGAGTGGAAGGAAGTGAAAGTTTCAGATATTTTTAGAGTTACTAGGGGACAAGTACTAGCAACAACGGAGATATCAGAAGAAAAAACAGATACTCATAAATATCCCGTATATTCTTCTCAAACCAAAAACGAAGGATTGTTAGGATATTATGATAAATATTTATTTGAAACAGCAGTAACTTGGACAACTGATGGAGCAAATGCTGGAACGGTAAATTATAGGGAAGGAAAATTTTATAGTACAAATGTGAACGGTGTCTTATTGTCTGATGAAGGTTTTGCTAATAAAGTGATTGCAGAAATATTAAATAACGAAGCTTGGAAATATGTTTCAAAAGTTGGCAACCCGAAACTAATGAATAATGTAATGTCAGAGATTAGTTTAGTTATCCCTAATGATTTTAGAGAGATTTCCATCCTGTCATCCCTCTTCCAAGACCTAGATAAGTTCATTGCCCTTCAACAGCGTAGACTGGACAAACTGCAGAATATGAAAAAAGCTTTACTTGAACAAATGATGATGTAAAGGAGTTACAGATGACTGTTTTTAGCAAAGAAGCTGATTTTGAACAGGCCTTGATAGAGGTACTTTTTACCAAGGGCTGGGAAAAAGAAATCCTCCACTACCCCACTGAGCAGGATCTGATTGAGAATTGGGCCAGGATTCTCTTTGATAATAATCGTGAACGCGACCGTCTCAATGACCAGCCTTTAACAGACGGTGAAATGGCTCAGATTTTAGAGCAGATTGAAAATCTCCGAACACCACTAAAGCTGAACGGTTTCATCAACGGAGGTTCAGTCTCAGTCAAAAGAGACAATCCAGCAGATCCTGAGCATTTTGGAAAAGAGATTAGTCTCAAAATCTATAATCGTAAGGAGATTGCTGCAGGTTCAAGTCGCTATCAGATTGCAAGACAGCCTCAATTTCCAACAAAATCTCCTATTCTCCATGATAGACGAGGCGATTTGATGCTTTTAATCAATGGCATGCCAGTCTTTCACTTGGAGCTAAAACGCAGTGGTGTTCCAGTCAGCCATGCCACAATACAAATAGAAAAATATGCCAGAGAGGGCATTTTCAAAGGTCTCTTCTCTTTGGTTCAAATCTTTGTGGCCATGGAGCCGAATGAAACTGTCTACTTTGCCAATCCAGGACCGGATGGACGTTTTAATTCAGATTATTATTTCCATTGGGAAGATTTTAATAATGAGTTAATCAACAACTGGAAAGATATTGCTGTTTATCTTTTGTCAATCCCGATGGCGCATCAGCTAATCGGTTATTACACTATAGCTGACCAGTCGGATGGAATTTTAAAAGTTTTACGTAGCTACCAATACTATGCAGTTGCAGCAATTTCTGACCGGGTAGCTAAAAATAAGTGGGCTGATCGCAATCAGCTTGGTGGTTTTATTTGGCATACAACAGGATCTGGCAAGACCATGACTAGTTTTAAAGCTGCCCAGCTAATTGCTAACTCAAAAGATGCAGATAAAGTAATATTTTTATTGGATAGAATTGAACTAGGAACTCAGTCTATAAAAGAATATCGAGGTTTTGCAGAGGAGAGAGAATCAGTTCAAGAAACAAAAAATACAACTATGCTTAGGACTCGCTTGAAAAGTAAGTCTCCCGAAAATACTTTGATTGTTACCTCTATTCAAAAGATGAGTAATATCAAAGAGGAGGATGGGATGACCGATGCAGAGCTGGAAGAGATGAGAAAAAATAGGATTGTGTTTATCATCGATGAGGCTCATCGCTCTACTTTTGGCGAGATGATGATTACCATTAAAGAGACCTTTCCTCAAGCTCTGTTCTTCGGTTTTACTGGTACGCCTATTAAAAAGGAAAATGAGCGAAAAAAGAATACAACAACTTCGATTTTTGGTCAAGAATTACATCATTACACTATCGCGGATGGAATTCGCGATAAAAATGTTTTAGGATTTGATCCTTATAAAGTCTTAATCTATAAGGATCGTGAAATCAGAGAAAAAGTAGCCCTAAATCAGGCGAAAGCTTCTAGTGTAGAAGAAGCAGTTAGTAAGCAGGAAAAGAGTAAAGTCTACTATCACTTTATGGATGGTTCAAAAGTCAAGATGGCAGGCTTTATGAATAGAAAAGGGAAGTACATCAAAGGAATTGAAGACTACATACCAAAAAATCAATATCTAACACCTGACTATCAGAAAGCTGTTGTGAAGGACATCTGTGATAACTGGTTAACCTTGAGTCGTAATGGAAAATTCCATGCTATTTTTGCGACTAGCAGTATCCAAGAAGCTATTTCTTATTATCGGTTGCTGAAAGCAATAAAGCCTGAGTTAAGAGTAACAGCGTTATTTGATCCAAATGTTGATAATAATGATGGCTTTGATTTTAAAGAAGATGCTCTTGTAGAGATTCTAACTGATTATGAGAAACAATATGGTCAGCTTTACACTTTGGCATCTCATGATCGTTTCAAAAAGGATGTTTCTAATCGTTTGGCGCACAAACACCAGCATAAATGGATTGAAAGAGAGCCAGAAAAGCAATTAGACTTACTTATCGTTGTAAATCAAATGTTAACAGGATTTGATTCTAAATGGGTTAATACTCTTTATGTAGACCAATTGATGAAGGATGAACTGATTATCCAAGCCTTTTCTCGAACCAATAGGATTTTTGGAGAGGACAAACCATTTGGTACCATCCGCTATTATCGTAAACCTCACACTATGGAACGGAATATTGAAGATGCAGTTCAGCTTTATTCAGGCGACAGTCCTGTAGAGCTTTTTGTCAATAAGTTAGATCAGAATTTAGTCATGCTAAATACTCGTTTTTATCAAATTCGGGACATTTTTGAAAGTTCTGGTGTAGAAAATTTTGAGAAACTTCCTGCTGAGAGAAGTGAAAAAGCAAAATTTGCTAAACTATTTAATTCGTTTAACGATTATCTTGAAGCAGCTCGAATTCAAGGCTTTAAATGGTCTAAATTACACTACGAAATTTCAAAAGGTGCTGGAAAGAAAAAATCAGTAGTGGATGTAGTATGCGATGAGACGACGTATAACATTTTAGTTATTCGCTATAAGGAACTGATGAGTAATGGGGGTGGAGGCAAAGGTCCAGGTGATGTACCATTTGATTTGTCAACCTCTATAATTGAAATAGATACTGGAATGATTGATGCTGACTATATGAATTCTCGTTTCCAAAAGTATATTAAAGCTTTGGGAACGGAGGAATCTGAAAGTCTTTTGAATGAACTGCACAAAACCTTTGCAACCCTGACACAGGAAGAGCAAAAAATTGCAAATTTAATCTTACACGATATTCAAAATGGGGAGATAGAGGTAGATAGTACACTGACACTTCGTGACTACATTAATGACTATCAGGTTCAAATTCATTATGATCGAATTAAACGTTTAAGCGATACCTTTGGTCTTGATGAAGAACTGTTAAGACAAATGATGTCTATGAAGTTGACTGAAATAACATTAAATGAATTTGGTCGTTTTGATCTTTTAAAAAATTCTGTTGATAAACAGAAGGCTAAGTCGTATTTTGAAAATATAGCTGGAAATACACTGACAACGTTTAAGGTAAATGTAAAAACATCAGATTTACTCAAGCGATTTATTCTTGAAGGTGGTTTTGAAGTCTGAATAATTTGCTTTCATCCTGATATTCTTAATTCAACTATTTTATCATCGTGAATATCAATTCATTTCAGAAAGGAAAACTCTCAAATTGCCCTACAAATTTCTACTTTTTGATCTAGATCACACCTTGCTTGATTTTGATGCTGCTGAGGATGTGGCTTTGACGCAACTTCTAAAGGAAGAAGGAGTTGCGGACATTCAAGCCTATAAAGACTATTACGTTCCTATGAACAAGGCTCTCTGGAAGGACTTGGAGCAAAAGAAAATCAGTAAACAAGAACTGATTAACACGCGCTTTTCTCGTTTATTTGCCCATTTTGGACAGAAAAAAGACGGTAGGTTACTTGCCCAGCGTTACCAATTTTACTTAGCCCAACAGGGACAAACTCTTTCGGGTACTCATGAACTCTTGGACAGCCTCATCGAACGTGATTATGACTTGTATGCTGCGACAAATGGGATTACTGCCATCCAGACAGGACGTCTGGCTCAATCTGGTCTGGCTCCCTATTTCAACCAAGTCTTTATCTCTGAGCAATTGCAAACGCAAAAACCTGATGCACTATTCTATGAAAAAATCGGTCAGCAGATTGCAGGATTTGATAAAGAAAAGACGCTGATGATTGGAGATTCCTTAACAGCTGACATTCAAGGTGGTAATAATGCTGACATTGACACCATCTGGTACAACCCTCATCACCTCGAAAATCACACACAAGCCCAGCCGACTTATGAAGTTCATTCTTACCAAGACTTGCTGGATTGTTTAGATGCTTTGTAGTGATTTTCCTAAGAGGTGTTGATATGGAAATTAAAGTCATTGAAGAGATTGATAACTTACTAAATCTCATCGAGCAGTATCAGTTAAAAGGTGTGGTTGCTCAAGTAAATTCGTTAAAAGAGTTAAAGTATATCATAAGCAATCATATAGAGTTAAGTACTCGAGAGAAGATGAATATCCACTATTCACTTTTTCTCCCTAGGGGTGGCTTATCTGAACTCTACTATATGGACGCTAATTTTGAACGGATGAAGTCTGTAAATAATCAACTTTCCTATGCTATTGAAACAATCGAAAAGTTTTTAATGGCTGATTGATACTGTGAATACTAATGTCCAATACTAGGATGAATAACAGTATATATAAGAACTGTAAAAAGTGGTTTAGATAGCCACTTTTTGCTATAATAGAGGCAGTAAAAACGAAGGAGTTGGCGATGCAACACTCATCATGGCATGCTTTGATTAAGGAGCAATTACCTGAAGGTTATTTCGGGAAAATCAATCAATTTATGGAACAGGTCTATGCTCAGGGAACTGTCTATCCACCTAAGGAAAAAGTTTTTCAAGCTCTCTTGACTACTCATCTGGAAGAGGTTAAGGTGGTGATTCTAGGGCAAGACCCCTATCACGGGCCAGGTCAAGCGCAGGGTTTGAGTTTTTCTGTACCCGATGCTATCCCAGCTCCGCCGTCCTTGCAAAATATCTTGAAAGAATTGTCGGATGACATCGGAGCTAAGAAATCCCATGATTTGACAGCTTGGGCTGAGCAAGGAGTCTTGCTTCTCAATGCTTGCTTGACGGTTCCTGCTGGGCAAGCCAATGGTCATTCTGGGCTAATATGGGAGCCCTTTACTGATGCTGTGATTCAGGTGGTCAATAATCTAGACAGACCTGTAGTCTTTGTGCTCTGGGGCGCTTATGCACGTAAGAAGAAGGTCTTGGTTACCAATCCTCACCACTTGATTATCGAATCAGCCCATCCTAGTCCGTTATCGGTTTATAGAGGATTTTGGGGTTCCAAGCCTTTTTCCAAGGCCAATGCATTCTTAAAAGAGACAGGACAAGAGCCAATCGATTGGCTTAGATAAGGAGAAAATATGCCTCAGTTAGCGACTATTTGCTACATTGATAACGGAAAAGAACTGCTCATGCTCCATCGCAATAAGAAGCCCAACGATGTCCATGAAGGCAAATGGATTGGTGTGGGTGGAAAGCTAGAGCGAGGTGAGACTCCACAGGAATGTGCAGCGCGTGAAATCCTCGAAGAAACAGGGCTCAAAGCCAAGCCGGTTCTAAAAGGTGTTATCACTTTTCCAGAATTCACACCAGATTTAGACTGGTACACCTATGTTTTTAAGGTGACGGAGTTTGAGGGTAACTTGATTGACTGCAATGAGGGGACGCTGGAATGGGTTCCCTATGATGAAGTTTTGAGCAAGCCAACTTGGGAGGGTGATCACACTTTTGTTGAGTGGCTTTTAGAAGATAAAACCTTCTTTTCAGCCAAGTTTGTTTATGATGGGGATAAATTATTGGATACCCAAGTTGATTTCTATGAATAAAGGAGAAAGCAGATGCTACTTATCAAAAATGGTCGTGTAATGGATCCCAAGTCTGGTTTGGATCAAGTGTGTGATGTTTTGGTCCAAGATGGGAAAATTGTCAAAATTGCACCTGAAATCAAGGAAGAAGGAGCAGAGGTGCTTGATGCTACTGGTCTAGTAGTTGCTCCTGGATTGGTCGATATCCATGTTCATTTCCGTGAACCTGGTCAAACTCATAAAGAAGACATTCATACTGGTGCCCTAGCAGCCGCTGCAGGTGGCTTTACAACCGTTGTCATGATGGCTAATACTAGTCCAACCATTTCGGATGTAGAGACTCTTCAAGAAGTTCTCCAGTCAGCTGCCAAGGAAAAGATTAACGTCAAGACAGTTGCGACCATTACTAAGAACTTTAATGGCCAAGACTTGACTGATTTTAAGGCGCTTTTAGAAGCTGGAGCCGTTGGTTTTTCAGATGATGGAATTCCGCTTGAAAGTAGTAAAGTGGTTAAGGAAGCAATGGAAGAAGCCAAAAAACTCAATACCTTTATCTGCCTTCATGAGGAAGATCCAGGTTTGAATGGAATTCTTGGCTTTAACGAAAACATCGCTAAAGAACATTTCCATATCTGTGGAGCGACAGGAGTGGCTGAGTACGCTATGATTGCGCGCGATGTTATGATTGCCTATGCAACCAAGGCCCATGTTCACATTCAGCATTTGTCTAAGGAAGAAAGTGTCAAGGTGGTGGAGTTTGCTCAAGGACTAGGTGCGCAGGTCACAGCAGAAGTAGCGCCACAGCATTTCTCTAAGACAGAAGCTCTTCTTTTAACTCAAGGAAGCAATGCCAAAATGAATCCTCCACTTCGTTTGGAGTCAGACCGTCGTGCCGTTATCGAAGGTCTCAAGTCAGGTGTTATCACAGTTATCGCAACGGACCACGCGCCTCACCATGCAGATGAGAAAAATGTTGAAGATATCACCAAAGCACCATCTGGTATGACAGGTTTGGAAACCTCTCTTTCTCTTGGTTTGACTTATTTGGTGGAAGCTGGTGAGTTGAGCTTGATGGAATTGCTAGAAAAAATGACTGTCAATCCAGCCAAGCTTTACAACTTTGAAGCAGGTTACTTGGCTGAGAATGGTCCAGCGGATATCACTATCTTTGACGCTAAGGCTGACCGCCTTGTGGACTCCCATTTTGCGTCAAAAGCAGCTAATTCCCCATTTATCGGTGAAACTTTAAAAGGGCAGGTTAAATATACCATCTGCAAGGGACAAATTGTCTACCAAAACTAGATGGGATTCTGCTCTAGAAACTATAAGAATAGAGAGCGTATATGTATCCAACCCATCAATTTAAAGACAAGTTTGTCTTATTTCTTAAGATATTTTTCCCTATTCTGATCTATCAATTTGCCAATTATTCTGCCTCTTTTGTTGATACAACCATGACTGGGCAGTACAATACCATGGACTTGGCGGGGGTGTCAACCGCAACGAGTCTATGGAATCCTTTCTTTACTTTTTTAACAGGGATTGTTTCGGCCATGGTTCCCATCATAGGCCATCATCTGGGACGGGGCAAAAAGGAAGAAGTAGCATCTGATTTTTACCAATTTATCTACTTGGCTTTCGGACTGTCTTTGGTCTTGCTTGGAATGGTAGTATTCTTAGCGCCACCTGTCTTAACCAACATCGGACTAGAAGCTCAAGTGGCGGCAGTTGCAGTTTCCTATCTTTGGTACCTGTCTATTGGAATTATTCCCTTGTTGCTGTTCAGTGTCATTCGCTCTTTGTTGGATTCTCTTGGATTGACCAAGCTATCTATGTACCTCATGCTCCTATTACTTCCGCTCAATAGTGGTTTTAACTATCTCTTGATATATGGAGCTTTCGGTTTCCCTGAGCTTGGTGGCGCAGGAGCAGGACTAGGAACTTCACTAGCCTATTGGGTTTTATTGGGGATTTCTATTCTTGTTTTATTCAAACAAGAAAGGTTAAAAGCGTTACATCTTGAAAAACGCATTCCACTAAATATAGATAAAATCAAGGAAGGTGTTCGATTAGGTCTACCAATCGGGGGAACCGTATTTGCTGAAGTAGCCATTTTCTCCGTGGTTGGACTAATCATGGCTAAGTTTTCATCGCTCATCATTGCCAGTCACCAGTCAGCTATGAATTTTTCGAGTCTCATGTATGCTTTTCCTATGAGTATTTCCTCTGCTATGGCGATTGTTGTGTCTTACGAGGTGGGGGCCAAACGTTTTGAGGATGCAAAAATCTATGCTCGTCTGGGGAGAGTAACCGCCCTTATTTTTGCAGGTCTTACCCTATCTTTTCTCTACATTTTTAGAGATCGTGTAGCAAGTCTATATGGGAATGACTCTCAGTTCATTGAAACAACTGCTGTATTTCTAACCTACAGTCTCTTTTTCCAGCTAGCTGATACCTTTGCGGCTCCGCTCCAAGGAATTTTAAGAGGGTATAAGGACACTATCGTTCCTTTCTATCTTGGCTTAATCGGATATTGGGGAGTAGCGATACCACTAGGATATCTACTAGATCAAGTAACTGACTTAGGGGCATTTGCCTACTGGATTGGGTTAATTGCCAGCTTGATTGTTTCTGGTTGTTTGTATCAATGGCGTCTGAAAACCGTAATGAAAAGATTGAGCTAATTTTTGGAAAATATCCTGAAAAAGCACTTTGTGAAAAAATACTCTAACTAGAGAGAATCCCTGTTTTAACAGGGGTTTATTTTTTTATATTGTGAATTTTTATTAGCCATATACTTTGACAGCGTATACTAAAAAAGGTAAAATAGTAAGGTAAGTACAAAGTTAGAAAGGCAAGATTATGTCAACTTTAGATAAAAATCTTTTGCTAGAGATGTTCCGTAAGATGGAAGAAATCCGTCGCATGGACTTAAAAATTGCTCAGTTAGTGAAAAAGGGGAAAGTTCCCGGTATGACTCACTTTTCTGTCGGAGAGGAAGCTGCTAACGTCGGAGCGATGCTGGCTCTTAATCCAGATGATCTGATTACCTCAAATCACCGTGGACACGGGCAAGCTATTGCTAAGGGGATTGACCTCAACGGAATGATGGCTGAAATCCTCGGGAAATACACTGGAACCTGTAAAGGAAAAGGTGGTTCTATGCACATCGCTGACCTGGATGCTGGGAACCTCGGTGCCAATGGTATCGTTGGTGGTGGTATGGGAATCGCTGTCGGTGCAGCCCTCAGTCAACAAATGCAAAACACTGGAAAAATCGTCGTTTGCTTCTTTGGAGATGGTGCGACCAACGAAGGTGTCTTCCACGAAGCAGTCAACATGGCTTCTATTTGGAACTTGCCAGTTGTTTTCTACTGCATTAACAACGGTTATGGGATCTCTGCGGATATCAAGAAAATGACCAATGTAGAGCATATCCATCAACGTAGTGCGGCATATGGAATTCCTGGAATGTTTATCGAAGATGGGAACAACGTCATCGATGTCTATGAAGGATTTAAGAAAGCTGTAGATCATGTTCGTGGTGGCAATGGCCCAGTCTTGATCGAAAGTGTAACCTATCGCTGGCTTGGCCACTCATCATCTGACCCTGGTAAATATCGTACTCGTGAAGAAGTGGAATTGTGGAAACAAAAAGACCCAATCGAAAACCTTCGCAAATACCTCATTGAAAACAATATTGCAAGTGCAGAAGAATTGGAAGAAATTCAAGCACAAGTCAAGGAAGCAGTAGAAGCTTCTGTTAAATTTGCTGAAGAAAGCCCATTCCCACCACTAGAATCAGCATTTGAAGATATTTACGCAGACTAAGGAGAAAGAGATAAAAATGGAAACAAAAACAATGTCGTTCCGTGACACCATTATCCTTGCTATGTCTGAGGAAATGCGTCGCGATGAAAATGTATTCTTGATGGGAGAAGACGTCGGTGTCTTTGGAGGAGACTTCGGAACTTCTGTTGGAATGCTCGAAGAATTTGGTCCAGAACGTGTTCGTGACTGTCCGATTTCTGAAGCTGCTATCTCAGGTGCAGCAGCAGGAGCAGCCATGACAGGACTTCGCCCAATCGTTGATATGACCTTCATGGACTTCTCGGTCATTGCCATGGACAATATCGTCAACCAAGCTGCTAAAACACGTTACATGTTTGGTGGGAAAGGTCAGGTTCCAATGACTGTCCGCTGTGCAGCTGGTAACGGAGTTGGTTCTGCGGCTCAGCACTCGCAATCTCTAGAGTCTTGGTTTACTCACATTCCTGGACTTAAGGTTGTAGCTCCTGGAACACCTGCGGATATGAAAGGACTTCTCAAGTCAGCTATCCGTGATAATAACCCTGTTATCATTCTTGAGTACAAGTCAGAATTTAACCAAAAAGGGGAAGTGCCAGTTGATCCAGACTATACACTCCCACTTGGGGTTGGGGAAATCAAACGCGAAGGTACAGATGTAACAGTCGTTACTTATGGCAAAATGCTTCGCCGTGTAGTTCAAGCTGCTGAAGAATTAGCAGAAGAGGGAATTTCAGTTGAAATTGTGGACCCACGTACCCTTGTTCCGCTTGATAAGGATATCATCATTAACTCAGTGAAGAAGACTGGTAAGGTGGTGCTTGTCAACGATGCTCACAAAACAAGTGGCTATATCGGAGAGATTTCAGCTATTATTTCAGAATCAGAAGCATTTGATTATCTAGACGCACCAATACGCCGTTGCGCCGGAGAAGATGTGCCAATGCCTTACGCACAAAATCTAGAAAATGCAATGATTCCAACAGTTGAAAGCATCAAAGATGCCATACGTAAAACTTATAACAAAGAATAAAATTACATAAAATAAATTATGTAAAAATAGTTTTTAACTTTAGCAACTTGAGATACGTATTGTACCTAAGTTGTTTGAAAGTTGCGACAGAAGGGAGTCGGATCGATAATATTCGACGAACGACTTAGTAAGTCTACTAGGTTGACCGCCTGATAGCGGCAACCGTAGTAACTTGAGACTCGTTTCATATCCAAGTGATTTGAAGAGTTGCGACATGAATGAGTCGAATCGATAATATTAGACGAATGAATTAGTAAGTCTACAAGGTTGACCGCCTAATAGCGGCAACCGTAGTAACTTGAGACGCGTTTCGTGTCCAAGTTACTTGTAGAGTTGAATTCGGACGGAGGTCTGTGAAAAAAAGATAGATTTTCTTGTGTTCATCGAACACATCGTCAATCTCCTATTTTTTCATTGCCCTCTTCGTCCTTAATATCTTATATTCGAACACGGGCTAAAAGCTCGGAAAAAAGATAAATCTTCTTGGCTTCATCGAAGCCTGCGTAGATTTCCTATTTTTCAGTCGCTTTTTACGCCCTTAGTATCATAATTAGAATTGGAGAGGTCATGGCTGATGACAAGCTAAGAGCGACTCCTGCGGCTAGAAAGTTAGCGGATGATTTAGGTATCAACCTCTACGACGTTTCTGGCTCAGGTGCAAACGGTCGTGTCCACAAAGAAGACGTGGAAACTTATAAAGACACAAATGTGGTTCGCATTTCGCCACTTGCAAAACGAATTGCCCTCGAACATAACATTGCTTGGCAGGAAATCCAAGGAACAGGTCATCGTGGCAAGATCATGAAGAAGGACGTTTTGGCCTTGCTTCCTGAAAATATCGAAAACGATACTATCAAGTCTCCTGCTCAGATTGAAAAAGTGGAAGAAGTACCAGATAATATCACTCCTTATGGTGAAATTGAGCGTATTCCAATGACACCAATGCGTAAGGTTATCGCGCAACGTATGGTTGAATCTTACCTAACTGCGCCAACTTTCACACTCAACTATGAAGTTGATATGACTGAAATGCTGGCCCTTCGTAAGAAGGTTCTTGATCCGATTATGGAAGCGACTGGTAAGAAGACTACTGTAACAGACCTTCTTTCACTCGCTGTTGTGAAAACATTGATGAAACACCCATACATCAACGCTTCATTGACAGAAGATGGCAAGACCATTATCACTCATAACTATGTCAACCTTGCGATGGCGGTTGGTATGGATAACGGTCTAATGACACCAGTTGTTTACAATGCTGAGAAGATGAGCTTGTCAGAGTTGGTCGTTGCATTTAAAGACGTGATTGGTCGTACCTTGGATGGCAAATTGGCTCCAAGTGAGTTACAAAACTCAACCTTCACAATTAGTAACTTGGGAATGTTTGGTGTTCAGTCCTTTGGTCCGATTATTAACCAACCCAACTCAGCTATTCTGGGTGTAAGTTCGACAATCGAGAAACCTGTAGTTGTCAATGGTGAGATTGTCATTCGCCCTATCATGAGCCTTGGTTTAACTATTGACCACCGTGTTGTAGATGGTATGGCTGGTGCTAAGTTTATGAAAGACTTGAAAGCCTTGATTGAGAATCCGATCTCAATGTTGGTTTAAGTCAGCTATTGTTATTTTAGAGATTTAGAAGGAAGTAAGACATGGCCTTAGAAGTAATTATGCCAAAAGCCGGCGTAGATATGACAGAAGGACAAATTGTCCAATGGAATAAAAAAGTCGGTGAATTTGTAAAAGAAGGAGAAATCCTTTTGGAAATCATGACTGACAAAGTCAGCATGGAATTGGAAGCAGAAGAAGATGGATACTTGATTGCCATCCTTAAAGGAGATGGTGAAACTGTTCCAGTAACTGAAGTTATCGGTTACCTTGGTGAAGAAGGGGAAAACATCCCAACAGCTGGAGCAGCTACGCCAGAAGCTAGCCCGGCGCCTGCAGCTAGTGCTTCAAACGACGACGGCAAGAGCGATGATGCCTTTGATATCGTTGTGATTGGTGGAGGTCCTGCTGGATATGTAGCGGCCATTAAAGCTGCTCAACTTGGTGGTAAGGTTGCCCTTGTTGAGAAATCTGAACTCGGTGGAACCTGCTTGAACCGTGGATGTATCCCAACTAAGACCTACCTTCACAACGCTGAAATCATCGAAAACATCGGTCATGCAGCAAACCGTGGTATCGTCATCGAAAATCCAAACTTCACTGTAGATATGGATAAACTTCTTGAAACCAAGTCTAAGGTTGTCAATACTTTGGTTGGTGGAGTTGCAGGTCTTCTTCGTAGCTACGGAGTTACTGTTCATAAGGGAATTGGTACCATCACTAAAGACAAGAATGTCTTGGTAAATGGTTCGGAATTGCTTGAAACTAAGAAAATTATCCTTGCCGGTGGTTCAAAAGTCAGCAAGATAAACGTTCCTGGTATGGAATCATCACTCGTAATGACAAGTGATGACATTCTTGAAATGAACGAAGTTCCAGAAAGCCTTGTTATCATCGGTGGTGGAGTTGTCGGTATCGAACTGGGTCAGGCCTTCATGACATTTGGTTCAAAAGTAACTGTTATCGAAATGATGGACCGTATCGTTCCAGCTATGGATGCTGAAGTTTCTAAGAACCTTCGCTTGATCCTTGAACGTAAAGGAATGACCATCTTGACAGGTACTAAACTGCAAGAAATCATCGAGGAAAATGGTCAACTTCGTATTAAAGTTGAAGGAAAAGACGATATCATTGCAAGCAAAGCGCTCCTTTCAATCGGTCGTGTGCCAGACCTTGAAGGAATTGGCGATGTTGAGTTTGAATTGGATCGTGGTCGTATCAAGGTCAACGAATACATGGAAACTTCTGTTTCAGGAATTTACGCACCAGGTGACATCAATGGTACGAAGATGTTGGCTCACGCAGCCTTCCGTATGGGTGAAGTTGCCGCTGAAAATGCCCTTAAAGGAAATCATGCTGTTGCCAAACTTAACTTGACTCCTGCAGCCATCTACACTCTTCCTGAAGTAGCAGCAGTAGGTCTAACTGAAGAACAAGCTCGTGAGAAATACGATGTCGCTATCGGTAAATTCAACTTTGCTGCTAACGGACGTGCCATTGCTTCTGATGCGGCTCAAGGTTTCGTTAAAGTCATTGCAGATAAGAAATACGGTGAAATCCTTGGTGTCCATATCATCGGTCCTGCAGCTGCAGAATTGATCAACGAA
Organism: Streptococcus sp. GMD1S; assembly: GCF_000296875.1. Classification (GTDB taxonomy): domain Bacteria; phylum Bacillota; class Bacilli; order Lactobacillales; family Streptococcaceae; genus Streptococcus. The sequence goes on from NZ_AJQY01000003.1 coordinate 68,067, forward strand.
GCGTCAAGTATCATCGAAATGGAAATTACTGTCGAAGAAATGCTGAAGACTATCCACGGACACCCAACATACTCTGAAGTGATGTACGAAGCGTTTGCGGATGTTCTAGGAATGGCCATCCATTCACCTAAGAAAAAATAAAACGAAGATAGACTAGACTGGAAGATTATTTCCAGTCTCTATCGTATAAAGGGATATCATGAAATATATTATCAATCATTCAAACGACACTGCTTTTAATATCGCCTTGGAAGAATATGCCTTTAAACACTTACTAGATGAGGATCAAATCTTCCTTCTTTGGATTAACAAACCTTCTATCATTGTTGGTCGTCACCAGAATACTATCGAAGAAATCAACCGTGATTATGTTCGAGAAAATGGTATTGAGGTAGTCCGTCGTATCAGTGGTGGTGGAGCTGTTTATCACGATTTAAACAACCTCAACTACACCATCATTTCAAAAGAAGATGAAAACAAGGCCTTTGACTTCAAGAGCTTCTCAACTCCAGTTATCAATACCTTGGCTCAACTAGGCGTTAAAGCTGAGTTCACAGGCCGTAATGACCTTGAGATTGATGGCAAAAAATTCTGTGGCAATGCCCAAGCCTATATCAATGGCCGTATCATGCACCACGGTTGCTTGCTCTTTGACGTTGATTTGTCAGTCCTTGCTAATGCCCTCAAGGTTTCAAAAGATAAGTTTGAATCAAAAGGTGTGAAATCCGTCCGTGCCCGTGTAACCAATATTGTCAATGAATTACCAGAAAAAATCACAGTTGAAGAATTCCGTGATTTGCTATTGGAATACATGAAAAAAGAGTATCCAGAGATGACTGAATATGTTTTTTCTGAGCAAGAATTGGCTGAAATCAATCGTATCAAGGATACCAAGTTCGGTACTTGGGACTGGAACTACGGTAAATCACCTGAATTTAACGTCCGTCGTGGAACAAAATTCACCAGTGGTAAGGTCGAAGTTTTTGCCAACGTCATTGAATCAAAAATCCAAGATATCAAGATTTATGGGGACTTCTTTGGTATCGAGGACGTTGCAGCTGTAGAAGATGTCCTTCGTGGTGTAAAATACGAACGCGAAGATGTCCTTAAAGCTCTAGAAACTATTGATATTACACGCTACTTTTCTGGTATTAGCCGTGAAGAAATCGCTGAAGCGGTAGTAGGATAAATCAAAAAAGAAGTTGCTAAAATATGCAACTTCTTTTTTTGTGGTATAGTATACATAATTATAATTATGTATTAATTATAAACTATCCAAAGCATTCTTTTGTTCATCATTAACGATATGGGTATAGAGGTCAGTGACTTGTGTGCTGGCGTGACCTAGCTGGTGACTGACCAAAACTTGCGATTTAGTTGCATCATAGAGCCTAGTTGCTAGGGTATGGCGGAGTTTATGGGGTGTTACACGAACTTTGAAGTCCTCAGAGTACTTTGCGACCATTTTTTCAACACTGGAAGCATCAATCCGATTAGGAACACCTCGGTAGAGTGTCAGAAAGAGCGCTGTATCTGTCTTTTCCGTCTTATAGCGTTGATTCCGAATGGCTAGATAATTCTCTAGATAAGGTTTTGCAAAGGCCGCGACATTGACCGAGTCGCGTTTGCCACCTTTTCGAGTGACATCAATAACCATCATTTTGAGATTGAGGTCTCTTAGATCCAGATTAACAGCTTCAGATAAGCGAACACCAGATGCCAAGAGAAGGGCAATAATTGCTAAATCACGTTCCTTATTTTTATTGAATGACGACAGAGCACGATTTGAGAGCTGTTGTGGATACTCTTGGTCGATATAAGTTAGAAAACCTTCAGTTTCATCACCTAAAAAAAGTTTTTGCTTGATGTTTTCAGCTCTAGCAGCAAGTGTTTCTTTCTTTTTCTTGGTTGAAACTTTCTTCATTACATTGCGATAGAAATAGGGTTCTCCTTGATCATTTTCAACTTCCTCGGTTAGATATTTGTAAAGACTGGAAAGTGCTGATAAAGTTCGATTGATGGTTGTCTGTGAAACGCCTTGTTTGGTTGTATTGGCATTCAGCAAAGGTCGTTCTCGTAGGTATAGGATAAAGGATTCCATGTCTTTTTTAGACATATTTTCCAGGACTGATAAAGGAATGTCAGACATTTTATCAGCATCTGAAATACCAAACTCCAAAACCCAGCTGAAAAATCGATCGTATTCCTTGAGGTATTCGTACAAGGTTGTAAAACTGTAGGGCACAGCAAGCTTAGATTGGTAGTATTCCAGAACATACCAGGGCATGATTTGTTTTAGTTTGTCGATTCGTTCTAGTAAAATCTCACGTTTCATGATTTTCTCCCTAAATTAGTCTACTAGTAGTATAGCATAGACTTATATATTTTTCAAGAAAATTATAGTTTTTCGGAAAGATGATATAAGAAACTTTTAAAATATCTAACTTTATCCCATTCACTCTGAACCATT
>NZ_AJQY01000004.1:0-67517 GCF_000296875.1 Streptococcus sp. GMD1S
ATTGGTTCACCTTACTTCTCAACAGATACAACAGCAGCCCTTCGTGCAGCTGAAATCGAAGCGGATGCCATTCTTATGGCTAAAAATGGCGTAGATGGTGTTTACAATGCCGATCCTAAGAAAGACAAGACAGCTGTTAAATTTGAAGAATTGACCCACCGTGACGTTATCAACAAAGGTCTTCGTATCATGGATTCAACAGCTTCAACCCTCTCTATGGACAACGACATTGACTTGGTTGTCTTTAACATGAACCAACCAGGCAACATCAAACGTGTCGTATTTGGTGAAAATATCGGAACAACAGTTTCAAACAATATCGAAGAAAAGGAATAAGAAAATTATGGCTAACGCAATTGTAGAAAAAGCTAAAGAGAGAATGACCCAGTCTCACCAATCACTTGCTCGTGAATTTGGAGGTATCCGTGCCGGTCGTGCCAACGCAAGCTTGCTAGACCGTATCCACGTAGAATACTATGGAGTTGAAACTCCTCTTAACCAAATCGCTTCAATTACTATTCCAGAAGCGCGTGTCTTGTTGGTAACACCATTTGACAAGTCTTCATTGAAAGACATCGAACGTGCCTTGAACGCTTCTGATCTTGGTATTACACCAGCTAATGACGGTTCTGTGATCCGCTTGGTTATCCCAGCTCTTACAGAAGAAACTCGTCGTGACCTTGCCAAAGAAGTGAAGAAGGTCGGTGAAAATGCTAAAGTGGCTGTCCGCAATATCCGTCGTGATGCTATGGATGAAGCTAAGAAACAAGAAAAAGCAAAAGAAATCACTGAAGACGAATTGAAGACTCTTGAAAAAGATATTCAAAAAGTAACAGACGATGCTGTGAAACACATCGACGACATGACTGCCAATAAAGAAAAAGAAATCTTGGAAGTCTAAAAATAAACAGAAAAACTCAGTTGGCATTGCTGGCTGAGTTTTATTCGAAAGAAGGAAATATGAATACAAATCTTGCAAGTTTTATCGTTGGACTCATCATCGATGAAAATGACCGTTTTTACTTTGTGCAAAAGGATGGTCAGACCTATGCTCTTGCTAAAGAAGAAGGTCAACATACAGTAGGGGATACGGTCAAAGGTTTTGCCTACACGGATATGAAGCAAAAACTCCGCTTGACCACTCAAGAAGTTACTGCGACTCAGGACCAATTTGGTTGGGGAACCGTAACAGAAGTTCGAAAGGACTTGGGTGTCTTTGTCGATACCGGTCTACCTGATAAGGAAATCGTTGTGTCACTCGATATCCTCCCTGAGCTCAAGGAACTCTGGCCTAAGAAAGGTGATAAACTTTACATCCGTCTTGAAGTGGACAAGAAAGACCGAATCTGGGGACTTTTGGCGTATCAGGAAGACTTCCAACGTCTGGCTCGTCCTGCTTACAACAACATGCAGAACCAAAACTGGCCAGCCATTGTTTACCGTCTCAAGCTGTCAGGAACATTTGTTTACCTACCAGAGAATAACATGCTTGGTTTCATTCACCCAAGTGAACGCTACGCAGAGCCACGTTTGGGGCAAGTGTTAGATGCGCGTGTCATCGGTTTCCGTGAAGTGGACCGTACTCTTAACCTCTCCCTCAAACCACGTTCTTTTGAAATGTTGGAAAATGATGCCCAGATGATTTTGACCTACTTGGAAAGCAATGGCGGTTTCATGACCTTGAATGATAAGTCATCTCCTGACGATATCAAGGCAACCTTTGGTATCTCTAAAGGTCAGTTCAAGAAAGCACTCGGTGGCTTGATGAAGGCTGGCAAAATCAAGCAAGACCAGTTTGGGACAGAGCTGATTTAGGGAGGCTTATGAGAAAATCATTTTATACTTGGCTCATGACTGAGCGTAATCCTAAAAGTGACAGCCCTAAAGCCATCTTGGCAGACCTTGCTTTTGAGGAGTCAGCCTTTCCAAAACACACGGATGATTTCGATGAGGTGAGTCGCTTTTTGGAGGAGCATGCCAGTTTCTCTTTTAACCTAGGAGATTTTGATGCCATCTGGCAAGAATACTTAGAACACTAGAGACAATGAGATGAGGCTAGTATTTTATTGTTCTCTTTGCTATAATAAAAAGAAATAAACGGATTAGAGAGGTTCTTTATTTGAAGGAACATTCAATAGACATTCAACTAAGTCACCCAGATGACTTGTTCCATCTTTTTGGTTCCAATGAGCGCCATCTTCGTTTGATGGAAGAAGAGCTCGATGTGGTGATTCATGCTCGTACGGAGATTGTGCAGGTTTTGGGAGAAGAGACTGCCTGTGAGGAAGCCCGTCAGGTTATCCAGGCTTTGATGGTCTTGGTAAATCGAGGAATGACCGTTGGCACGCCAGATGTGGTGACTGCGATTAGCATGGTCAAAAACGATGAAATCGACAAGTTTGTCGCCCTTTACGAAGAAGAAATTATCAAGGACAATACAGGGAAGCCGATCCGTGTCAAAACCTTAGGTCAAAAGCTTTATGTGGACAGTGTCAAACAGCATGATGTGACCTTTGGAATCGGACCAGCAGGGACAGGGAAGACCTTTCTTGCAGTGACCTTGGCAGTGACAGCCCTTAAACGTGGGCAAGTCAAGCGGATTATCCTTACTCGTCCAGCAGTGGAAGCAGGTGAGAGTCTAGGATTTCTTCCGGGTGATCTCAAGGAGAAGGTGGATCCTTATCTTCGACCTGTTTACGATGCTTTGTACCAGATTCTCGGGAAAGACCAAACGACCCGTCTCATGGAGCGTGAAATTATCGAAATCGCGCCCCTTGCCTATATGCGTGGTCGGACCTTGGATGATGCTTTTGTCATTTTAGATGAGGCACAAAATACGACCATCATGCAGATGAAGATGTTCCTGACTCGTTTAGGCTTTAATTCGAAGATGATTGTCAATGGAGATATCAGCCAGATTGACCTACCACGCAATGTTAAGTCCGGTTTGATTGATGCTCAAGAAAAGCTCAAGAACATTCACCAAATCGACTTTGTTCATTTTTCAGCCAAGGATGTGGTTCGCCATCCGGTTGTCGCTCAGATTATCCGAGCTTATGAACCAGCTCCAGTTAAGGTTGAAGAAAAGAACCAAGAAACAGAATAGCAAAAAAAGCAGTTCAGATGTGAACTGCTCTTTTTTAATGAGTGTATATCTTTAAACAAGTTCGTCGATTGACGTGTGATCTTTATCGAGACCTTGAGCAACTGGGAGGCTGGTCAAGTAACCTTGATAAGTGGTCACACCTTGACGCAAGCCTTCATCTTCAGCAATTGCTTGTGCGAATCCTTTGCCAGCCAGAGCTTCGATGTAAGGAAGAGTGACATTGGTTAGGGCGATAGTAGAAGTACGGGCAACTGCACCAGGGATATTGGCAACGGCATAGTGGAGGACACCGTGTTTTTCATAGACAGGTTCATCGTGCGTTGTCACACGGTCAGCTGTCTCGATAACGCCACCTTGGTCAACGGCAACGTCAACGATTACAGAGCCTGGACGCATTTGTTTGACCATCTCATCTGTCACCAATTTTGGTGCTTTGGCCCCAGGGATGAGAACTGCACCAATCACCACATCAGCATCTCTCACACTTGCTTCGATGTTGAATGAATTAGACATAAGAGTTTGGATTTGATTTCCAAAGACTTCTTCTAGAACTGAGAGACGTTTAGCACTGATATCTAAAATAGTCACTTGAGCACCAAGACCAAGGGCGATGCGGGCAGCATGTGTACCGACGACACCACCACCGATGATGGTTACTTTTCCTTTTGGAACACCTGGTACACCACCAAGTAAAACACCAGAGCCACCAGCTTGCTTAGTAAGGAAGTGAGCTCCGATTTGAACAGCCATACGACCTGCAACCTCACTCATAGGAACGAGGAGCGGCAGTTGTCCTTGATTGTCACGAACGGTTTCATAGGCAATTCCTGTTGTTTTTGCTGCTAACATAGCCTCTGCTAATTCTGGTGCAGCGGCCATGTGCAAGTAGGTGAAGAGGAAAAGATCGTCGCGCAAATAACCGTATTCAGAAGCTAGTGGTTCTTTTACTTTCACGACTAACTCGGCAGCCCATGCTTCTGCAGCAGTAGCGACAATCTCAGCTCCTTGCTTTTGATAGTCAGCATCAGTAAATCCTGAACCGAGACCAGCATTTGTTTCGATGAGGACACGATGTCCACGAGAAACTAAGCTATGAACACCAGCAGGTGTGAGGGCGACACGGTTTTCGTTATTTTTAATTTCTTTTGGGATTCCGATTAACATATAGATAACCTACCTTTCAATTGTCGGATTGTTTTGGTTGTCACATTCCATTCCATAAATCAAAAATGTGATGGTTTTATTGTATATGAAACCGCTTCAAAAATCAAGAAAAACTTGTCATCCAAATTTATTTATGCTAGACTAGTGAGAATCAAGCTCTAATGGAGGGAAAAGTATGGAATCAATATTTGTGAAATTTGCCCAGTATCCATCTATAGAAACGGAGCGTTTATTGCTCCGACCTGTAACTTTGGACGATGCAGAAGCTATGTTTGAGTATGCCTCAGACAGAGAAAATACACGCTATACTTTTCCAACAAATCAAAGCTTAGAAGAAACCAAGAACAACATCGCTCAGTTCTACTTGGCTAATCCCTTGGGACGGTGGGGAATCGAACTAAAAAGCAATGATCAGTTTATTGGAACTATTGATTTGCACAAGATTGATCCCATTCTCAAAAAAGCAGCTATTGGTTACATTATCAACCAAAAGTATTGGAATCAAGGATTGACGACAGAAGCCAATCGCGCCGTGATTGAGCTGGCTTTTGAGAAGATTGGAATGAACAAGTTGACCGCTCTTCATGACAAAGACAATCCCGCATCTGGCAAGGTCATGGAGAAATCTGGGATGCGTTTTTCCCACGAAGAACCCTATGCCAGAATGGATAATAAAGAACCAGGTCGAATGATCACAAGGGTTCATTATGTCTTGACTAAGGAAGACTATTTTGCAAATAAATAAGCAGTTGAAAAGAAATTTTCAACTGTTTTTTCTTTCACTTACGAATAATTTAAGAGAGGAGAAAATATGAAAGCAATTATCGAGAAAATCAAAGAGTATAAAATCCTTGTCATTTGTGCTGGTTTAGGTTTGGCCTTGGGCGGATTTTTCCTACTAAAGCCAACTTCACAAACATCTGTAAAAGAATCAAATTTGCAGGCTGAAGTCGCAGCTGTTTCAAAGGATTCATCGTCTGACAAAGAAGTGAAAAAGGAAGAAAAGGACGAGTCTCCTGAACAAGATTTGATTACGGTAGATGTCAAAGGTGCTGTTAAATCGCCAGGGATTTATGATTTACCAGTAGGGAGTCGTGTTCATGATGCCGTTCAGAAGGCGGGTGGATTGACAGAGGAAGCAGATAGTAAGTCGCTTAATCTAGCACAGAAAGTCAGTGACGAGGCTCTTGTCTATGTTCCAACTAAGGGAGAAGAAGCAGTGAGTCAGCAGACTGCCTCTGGAACGACTGCTTCGACAAGTAAAGATAAGAAGGTCAACCTAAATAAAGCTAGTCTGGAAGAACTCAAGCAGGTCAAAGGCTTGGGAGGAAAACGAGCCCAGGATATTATCGATCATCGTGAGGCAAATGGCAAGTTCAAGTCGGTTGATGAATTAAAGAAGGTTTCTGGTATTGGCGCTAAGACCATAGAAAAGCTAAAAGACTATGTTACAGTGGATTAAGAATTTCCCTATCCCCCTAATCTATCTGAGTTTCCTGTTGCTCTGGCTTTACTATGCCATTTTTGGAGTGTCCTATCTCGCACTGCTAGGTTTTGTTTTTTTGCTTGTCTGTCTCTTTTTCCAATTTCCTTGGAAATCGGCCGGTAAAGTTCTAGCGTTTTGTGGAGTTTTTGGTTTTTGGTTTTTGTTTCAAACTTGGCAACAGACACAAGCTAATCAAAACCTAGTGGATTCTGTTGAAAGGGTACGGATTTTACCAGATACCATCAAAGTCAATGGAGACAGTCTGTCCTTTCGGGGCAAGGCTGAGGGTCGCACCTTCCAAGTTTACTATAAACTCCAGTCTGAGGAGGAGAAAGAGCTCTTTCAGGCCTTAACAGACCTTCACGAGATAGAGATAGAAGGAAAACTTTCAGAGCCTGAAGGTCAGAGGAATTTTGGTGGCTTTGACTACCAAGCCTATCTGAAAACTCAGGGGATTTACCAAACTTTGACTATCAAGAGTATCCAGTCAATGAGAAAGATTAGCAGTTGGGATATAGGAGAAAATCTGTCCAGTTTACGTCGAAAGGCTGTAGTTTGGATCAAGATGCACTTTCCAGATCCTATGCGCAATTATATGACAGGTCTTCTTTTAGGACATTTGGACACGGACTTTGAGGAGATGAATGAGCTCTATTCCAGTCTTGGAATTATCCATCTCTTTGCCTTGTCGGGTATGCAGGTAGGCTTTTTCATGGATGCCTTTAAGAAACTCCTCTTGCGATTGGGCTTAACTCAAGAAAAGTTGAAGTGGCTAACTTATCCCTTTTCTCTTATCTATGCAGGTCTGACAGGATTTTCAGCATCTGTTATTCGCAGTCTCTTGCAAAAGTTACTAGCACAACATGGTATTAAGGGCTTGGATAATTTTGCCTTGACGGTCCTTGTCCTTTTTATCATTATGCCAAACTTTTTCCTAACTGCAGGAGGAGTCTTGTCCTGCGCTTATGCTTTTATCTTGACCATGACCAGCAAAGAAGGCGATGGGATCAAGGCTGTTGCCAGAGAAAGTTTGGTCATTTCTTTGGGAATATTGCCCATTCTATCCTTTTATTTTGCAGAATTTCAGCCTTGGTCTATCCTTTTGACCTTTGTCTTTTCCTTTCTGTTTGATGTGGTCTTCTTGCCGCTTTTGTCCATCTTATTCATTCTGTCCTTCGTTTACCCAGTCACTCAGTTTAACTTTGTCTTTGAGTGGTTGGAGGGCGTCATTCGCTTGCTATCGCAGCTGGCAAGTAGGCCCCTGGTCTTTGGTCAACCCAACGCATGGCTGTTGATTCTACTGTTAGTTTCATTAGCCTTGGTCTATGACATGAGGAAAAACATCAAAAGACTAGCAGGAGTCAGTCTTTTTATTGTGGGGCTCTTTTTCTTGACCAAGCATCCACTTGAAAATGAAATTACCATGCTAGATGTTGGGCAAGGGGAGAGTATTTTCCTACGGGATGTAACTGGTAAAACTATTCTCATAGATGTAGGAGGTAAGGCAGAATCTGACAAGAAAATCCAAGCTTGGCAGGAAAAGGCGACGACCAGCAATGCCCAGCGAAACTTGATTCCCTATCTTAAAAGTCGAGGAGTAGATAAGATTGACCAGCTAATTTTGACCAATACAGAGAAGGAACATGTCGGTGATTTGCTGGAGGTAACCAAGGCTTTCCATGTCGGGGAGATTTTAGTATCAAAAGGAAGTCTGACACAAAAGGAATTTGTAGCGGAACTACAAGCGACTCAAACCAAGGTGTGCAGTGTGACAGCAGGGGAGAACTTGCCAATTTTTGGCGGTTACTTAGAAGTCCTATCTCCAAGGAAGGTTGGATATGGGGATCGTGATGATTCCTTGGTTCTTTATGGAAAACTCTTGGATAAGAACTTCCTTTTTACTGGGAATTTGGGAAACAAGGGGGAGAAAGACTTGCTTCAGCAGTATCCTGACTTGCAGGTGGATGTCTTGAAAGCAGGCCAACATGGTGCTAAAACCTCATCAAATCCAGTTTTCCTAGAACAGCTCAAACCAGCGATTACTCTCATTTCAGTCGGAAAGAGCAATCGTACGAAACTCCCCCATCAGGAAACCTTGACACGAATGGAAAGTATCAAGAGTAAGATTTACCGAACTGACCAGCAAGGGGCTATCCGCTTTACAGGATGGAATAGTTGGAGAATTGAAACGGTTCGATAAAATAGACAAACTTTTCGAAAAATTGACTTTTTATCTTGACAAGGGATAGAAAACTTGGTATCATATAAAAGTTGAGAAAAGCAGAAGTGAGAGCTTCTCGCCTTGTGACATCAAGTTGCCTGGCCCTACGGATGAAAAGTTTCTAAGAAACGCTATCATAACGTGCGGGCTTGTATTATTACGAGTCCGCTATTGTTTTTCTCTAATAATAAAAAAGAGGTGAAAACCATAGCAAAGCAAGACTTATTCATCAATGATGAAATTCGTGTACGTGAAGTTCGCTTGATCGGTCTTGAGGGAGAACAGCTAGGCATCAAGCCACTCAGTGAAGCGCAAGCATTGGCTGATAGTGCAAATGTTGACTTAGTATTGATTCAACCCCAAGCAAAACCGCCTGTTGCTAAAATTATGGACTACGGTAAGTTCAAATTCGAGTACCAGAAAAAGCAAAAAGAACAACGTAAAAAACAAAGTGTTGTTACTGTGAAAGAAGTTCGTCTGAGTCCAACTATTGACAAGGGTGACTTTGACACAAAACTTCGCAATGCACGCAAGTTCCTTGAAAAAGGAAATAAAGTTAAGGTATCCATTCGCTTTAAAGGGCGTATGATCACCCATAAAGAGATTGGTGCAAAAGTTTTAGCCGAGTTTGCTGAAGCAACACAAGATATTGCGATCATCGAACAACGAGCTAAGATGGATGGACGCCAAATGTTCATGCAGTTGGCGCCAGCAACTGACAAAAAATAATTGTCAGAAAGTTAAATAAAGGAGAAAAAATCATGCCAAAACAAAAAACACACCGCGCATCAGCTAAACGTTTCAAACGTACAGGTTCTGGTGGACTTAAACGTTTCCGTGCTTACACTTCTCACCGTTTCCACGGAAAAACTAAGAAACAACGTCGTCATCTTCGTAAAGCATCTATGGTGCATTCAGGAGATTTCAAACGTATCAAAGCAATGCTTACTCGCTTGAAATAATAGCCTAACAGTAAGTAAACAATTCTAGGAAATATTTGGAGGAAATAAAACATGGCACGTGTTAAAGGTGGCGTTGTATCACGCAAACGTCGTAAACGTATTCTTAAATTAGCAAAAGGTTACTATGGAGCTAAACACATCTTGTTCCGTACTGCAAAAGAACAAGTAATGAACTCTTACTACTATGCATACCGTGACCGTCGTCAGAAAAAACGTGACTTCCGTAAATTGTGGATCACTCGTATCAATGCGGCAGCTCGTTTGAACGGACTTTCATACTCACAATTGATGCATGGTTTGAAATTGGCTGAAATCGAAGTTAACCGTAAAATGCTTGCTGACTTGGCTGTTAACGATGCAGCAGCTTTCACAGCTCTTGCAGATGCAGCTAAAGCAAAACTTGGTAAATAATGACAACTGTTTCATTCTTACTCTCGTGGTTTTTACCGCAAGAGTAGGGTGAAACTTTTTTATTTTCCATAAATGATTTTCTATTTTAGAGAGTAAATAACAGATTTTTTCAAAGAAAATAGGATATTTCTTGTATAATAGGAATATCTAAAAAAGATTTGGAGTTAGAAGAAGATGATAATAGGTATTGATTTAGGAACGACTAATTCTTTAGTAGGGGTTTATCAAGATGGCCAGGTCAAGTTGATTCCCAATGCTTTTGGTGAGTATTTGACTCCTTCTGTTGTGGCTTTAGATGACAATGATGAGATTATAGTTGGAAAAATTGCCAAGGAACGCTTGGTAACTCACCCAGATAAGACAGTTTCTCAGTTCAAGCGTTTTATGGGGACCAAACATGAGTTGACGTTAGGGAATCGAGCATATAAGGCTGAAGAATTGAGCTCTTTTATCATTCGAAAGTTGGTAGATGATGCAGAGACCTATCTTGGAGAAAAGGTCGAGGAAGTGATTGTCAGTGTTCCAGCCTATTTCAATGATGCTCAACGCTATGCGACCAAACTAGCAGGGAAATTTGCAGGCGTTCAGATTGATCGGATTATCAATGAACCCTCTGCAGCGGCTCTTGCTAAAAGATCTATGGTAAACCAAGAAGATCAATCCTTTATTGTAGTTGATTTTGGCGGTGGTACTCTTGACATTTCAGTTGTAGAGCTTTTTGATAACATTGTCGAAATCGTCTCGATCGCAGGGGACAATCGTTTGGGAGGAGAAGACTTCACTGCGGCTATTGCTGAGGAATTTTTAGTCTCCAATCAATTAACCAAGGATTCGATTTCCCGAGAATTTTATAGCAAAATTCTGGTGCAGGCTGAAAAGACTAAGCTAGAACTCAATAGTAAAGAAGAAGTGAAGATGACAGTTCTGGACCAAGAACAGGAATACACTTTAGACCTGACCTACCAGCGTTTTTATGAGCTTTGTCAACCTCTGCTAGCCCGTGTTAAGGCTGTTTTGGATCGTGCCTTGATGGATGCACGTTATAGCTATGTATCATCTGATAACTTTGTTCTTGTGGGGGGGACTTCGAAACTCCGCTTGGTTCAGGACTTTTTATCCTACTGTATCAATCAAGTTGTGCAGGTATCGGATGATCCTGATCGGATGATTGCGAGAGGTTGTGCACTTCTAGCAGGTATCAAAGAACGCCAGGGTGAGATACGAGATTTATTACTTTCTGATATTTGTCCTTTTACACTGGGGATTGAGATAGTTGGAGACCGTTTTTCGCCGATTATTGAGCGAAATTCTACCCTACCTGCTTCACGCATCGAGCAGTACTATACGGCTGAATTGGGACAGAGCCAAGTCAAGATAAAGGTCTATCAAGGTGAGATGATGAAGGCATCACAAAACCTGTTCCTAGGAGAATTAGAAGTTCCCGTCCCTGTGAATACTCGAGTAAATGAAAGTTTCACAGTTCGATTTACCTATGATTTAAATGGGATTTTGGATGTCGAAGTGAAAATTGATTCCACACAGGAAGTCTTTAGTCATGTTATTCTCCAAGATAGCATTACTCTGACAGAAAAGGAAATTAAGGCTAAGCAAGCAGAGTTGACTCGCTATAAGATCAATGCTCAAGAAACAGAGGTTTATCGTTTCTTGATTGAAAAAGCGAATCGTGTGTACAGTATGCTCTTGGGGAGAAGAAGAGATGAGCTAATGGCTGAAACTAGACGATTTGAAGAAGAGGTCAGTCAAGCATCTGTTTATCATTTGCCAAAACTTTATCAATCATTTTCAAACTATCTAGACTTCCTAGAGCGAGGACTGTAAAAGAGGAGACCTTATGAATATATGGGAAACTTTAGGGATAGAGCCAACGACTGACGTCAAGCTTATTAGAAGGCGTTATGCTGAACTGGTTCGGCTCTATCACCCAGAAGACCAACCAGAAATTTACCAAAAAATTGTTGAAGCGTATCAAAAAGCCTTGACTTATGCGAGATCTAGAAACACAAGACTAGAAAATAGTCTAAGAAAAGCGAGTGACTCTCAAGAAGCTACTAAACTTGAAGAAGAGGCGAATGAAAAACCTAACTCTAGTCTCAACTTTGAACACTTGACTGAAGAAACGAAGACTGAGAACGAAGAGTCTGAAACATCTAGTCTTGATTTCAGTGATTATCAGCAATCGACTGATAAAACCAGCAATTCTTTTAACTTTGAAACCTTTAAAGCGGAAGAGGATGAGCAAAATTCCACCCTTGACTTTAGTGACTATGATGAGGAAGTTCAGCTAAATGGAGATTCTGAAGAAAGAGCTAAGAATACCCTCAACTTTGAAACGTTTGGTGACGAAGAGAACCAAGGGCAAGAAGGAATAACAAGGTCTACTCTTGACTTTAGTGGTTATAATGAAGAAACTTATCTGATTCGAAATGCGATTGAAAGTATTGTTGGAAATGACGGTTATAACCAAGAGGAACAAGAGCATCTATGGCGTCAGTTCTTTCATCAGTATCAGTATGATATGGACATTGTTCAATCCGTTTTAGAGGAAATGGATGTTTATATTTTTAATAAACCAGAGCAATTCTCTATCCTCATTCCCTTGCTGGAAGATTATATACCTGACTTCCGACACTGGGGCTATTACTATAAATTGAAGTATTGGAAAGTTAAAAGAGCTATAGCAGAAGAGGAAGGCAGTTCGCTTGAAAGCGCACATGAAGCCACTGAAGAATTCTATTATTCTTATCAACTTTGCCAAGAAATTCTCCAAGATTTTAACAAAGCAAATCAATTGAGCTCCTGGATAGAGTTTTTCAAGCACCCTTATTTGGCCTTTATGGTCTTAGATCAAGTAAATCAGAATCGTCAGATAATCAAGAGTGTGCCCGTTTTAACCTATATCCTGGAAAAAAACCGACAAGTCATATTTGAAGAGGATTATCCACTCTTGAACGACTTGGCTGATTACTTAGAGGAAGTAAAAGAGGAGCTGGGAGAAAACGTTGACTTTAGTCATTACACTCTAGATAATCCGGATGAAGTTGAGGCAGCCTTCTATGAGTTGCTCCATGCTCACTATGAAGACGAGTATAAACTGTTACGTGATTGGCAATACCTTTTTGAATCAGTCAAAGATCACACGCTCCTACTTGATTTGTTAGAAAAGGTGGACGTCTATCCTTTAACCAATGCGAAAGTGTTAGCCCTTGTTTTCCAATTTGTGGAGCGTTATAGTGATGAGGAATCAAATCCTTACCTGAAGAAACTTCATTTCTGGAAGAGTATCCATTCTTATCCTTCAGTGGTAGAGGAGTATGCACTTAACAAAAAAGAAAATTTTGATTACTGGTACAATGAAGGTTATCTTTATATAGATAAGCTCACCAAGAGCGATGAAGATATCAATGATTGGGAAAAGTGGAGAAGCTACTTTAAAGGAAGACCACGCATTCTAACGATTTTGCTTCAACAAATCTATAAGGAGTACCATCGGTTTACAGATGGCAAGCTCTTGAGATATGTTTTGGCTCCTTTTCCTACTTCTAAAATGGCTCCCCAAATGATGACGGAGGAGACAGACCAGAAACTAGAAGAGATGACAGCTTATGCTTATGAACTTAGTCATCCAAAGGCCAAGCTCTCTTATTTGGATTGGAAAAAAAGACAGGTATTTAATAATAAGTTTCTTCAGATTTTCTCTGGTCTCTTTACGATTGTATGTTTGCTACTCAGTATTATAGAGCGACCTGGTTATAATTCATGGGTTCATGCGGGCATGTTTTCACTCTTTTACGTCTATATGCTAAAATTAAGGAAAACACCGATTGAGGAGGGAGTGACTGCTAGAGGAGAAAAACGGAAATTCTACTACAGTCCTCATCCATGGTTCCTATTAATCTTGTTATTAATCCTCGTCATTCCATCCTTACCATTTGGTCTCATTGGTGCCCTTATGTTCATTACATTTTTCAGCTTCATCGATGGTTTCCAAGTGAGTCAGGGGCTGAAGTGGGATTATTCTTTGGAGAAGCTGATTCCTATCGGTATCTTTCTTTCTGCTGGTTTTCTTTCTGCTTTGGTAAATCAAAGCCAGACTATTTCAGGAGTTGCAACAGCCTACTTCCATATTTTTGCAATCCTTGTGATTTGCTTGTCTTTTACAAGATTCAGTCCTGGATTTCCACCATCTCTGAAGAAAATTTTCATACCAGCAATCTTGGGAATCCTACTCTTTCAAACGTTGCCATATATTCACAGCCGTTTAGATATCTTTGATCCAACTATTCTACGAAATGAAACACTGGCTATAACTGTTATCCTCTTGTTAAATGGAATTGCCTTATCTTATTTTACAAAGGAACAAGGCTTCATGATTGGTGTGAAGAAGGTCTTTATGATTTATGGATTGCAGATCTTTATTTTCCTAAGAAGACTGTTCCGAATCCTATTTGCACCAAATTCAGTTTTCGGTAATAACTATCATTACAAAGACTTACTAATCATGAACAGCGAATTTACGTTCTACTTCCTCGAGGGACTTTTTGTCCTGATCATGCTTTTCCTTATTCGCAATATACGCAAGGAAAATCGTAAAAGTGCTGCTTAGAATGAAAGCGTAGAGAAGAGGACTCTGGTTCAAGTTTCTAGTAAATTTTCCTGAATAAAGGTATAATAGAACTATTAAAACGAAAGAGGTAATGAAAATGGCTTCAAAAATGCTACACACTTGCTTGCGAGTAGAAAACCTTGAAAAATCAATCGCTTTTTATCAAGATGCTTTTGGATTTAAAGAATTGCGTCGCAGAGATTTTCCAGATCATGCTTTCACCATTGTCTATCTAGGACTTGAGGGGGATGACTATGAGTTGGAGTTGACCTATAACTATGATCACGGTCCTTACGTGGTAGGAGATGGCTTCGCCCATATCGCCCTCAGTACACCTGACCTTGAGGCCCTACATCAAGAACATAGCGCTAAAGGCTATGAGGTGACAGCTCCTAATGGACTTCCAGGAACTCAACCAAACTATTACTTTGTCAAGGATCCTGACGGTTACAAGGTCGAAGTCATTCGTGAAAAATAATCCAGTGAAGTCAAGTAGAATGTTCGTTTTCTACTTGACTTTTTTTCTTTGAAAGAGTATACTAATACAAATTTAACCTTTAAGGGGAGTCCAGAGAGACTCACAAGGTGTCAGATAAAAGGGATAAGGGGACTCTCTGTGGAGACTTTTTAAGTGTGCGCATGAGTTCTAGCCTAACCCAACTGAGGCCTTGCATTAGCAAGGCCTTTTCTTTATCTGGTCCCCTTAAATTTAAGGAGGAAAAGTCATGAATCCCACATGTAAGAAGCGTTTGGGTGCCATTCGTTTGGAAACCATGAAGGTGGTCGCACAAGAGGAAATTGCGCCAGCAATCTTTGAATTAGTCCTAGAAGGGGAGATGGTTGAAGCCATGCGAGCCGGCCAATTTCTTCATCTGCGTGTGCCTGATGACGCCCATCTCTTGCGCCGCCCTATTTCAATTTCGTCTATTGACAAAGCAAACAAGCAGTGTCACCTTATTTATCGGATTGAGGGGGCTGGGACAGCTATTTTTTCAACCTTAAGTCAGGGAGATACTCTTGATGTGATGGGACCTCAGGGAAATGGTTTTGACTTGTCTGACCTAGACGACCAGAGTCAAGTCCTCCTCGTTGGTGGTGGGATTGGTGTTCCACCCTTGCTAGAAGTAGCCAAGGAATTGCATGCGCGTGGGGTGACAGTAGTGACAGTCCTCGGTTTTGCGACTAAGGATGCTGTTATTCTCGAAACCGAATTGGCCCGATATGGTCAGGTCTTTGTAACGACAGATGATGGTTCTTATGGCATCAAGGGAAATGTTTCTGTTGTTATCAATGATTTAGACAGTCAATTTGATGCGGTTTACTCATGTGGTGCTCCGGGAATGATGAAGTATATCAATCAAACCTTTTATGATCATCCAAGAGCCTATCTATCTCTAGAATCTCGTATGGCTTGTGGGATGGGAGCTTGCTATGCCTGCGTTCTAAAAGTGCCAGATAGTGAGACCGTCAGCCAACGCGTCTGTGAAGATGGCCCTGTTTTTCGCACAGGAACAGTTGTATTATAAGGAGAAAGTCATGACTAACAAACGTTTACAAGTTTCTCTACCGGGCTTGGATTTGAAAAATCCCATCATTCCAGCATCAGGCTGTTTTGGTTTCGGCCAAGAGTATGCCAAATACTATGATTTAGACCTTTTAGGCTCCATTATGATCAAGGCGACGACACTTGAACCCCGTTTTGGGAATCCTACTCCCAGGGTGGCAGAAACGCCTGCAGGTATGCTCAATGCAATCGGTTTACAAAATCCAGGTTTAGAAGCTGTTTTAGCTGAAAAGTTGCCTTGGCTGGAAAGAGAATATCCTTCGCTTCCCATCATCGCCAATGTAGCAGGCTTTTCAAAACAAGAGTACGCTGCCGTTTCTCAGGGGATTTCCAAGGCTACAAATGTAAAAGCTATCGAGCTCAATATCTCTTGTCCGAATGTGGATCACGGCAATCATGGACTTTTGATTGGGCAAGATCCTGACTTGGCTTATGAAGTGGTAAAGGCAGCTGTGGAAGCCTCTGATGTGCCAGTTTATGTTAAATTAACCCCTAGTGTAACGGATGTTGTCACCATCGCCAAAGCCGCAGAAGATGCAGGGGCAAGTGGCCTAACCATGATCAATACCCTTGTCGGTATGCGCTTTGACCTTAAAACCAGAAAACCAATCCTAGCCAATGGAACAGGTGGAATGTCTGGACCAGCAGTCTTTCCAGTAGCCCTCAAACTCATCCGCCAAGTCGCCCAAACAACCGACCTTCCCATCATTGGAATGGGAGGAGTGGATTCTGCTGAAGCAGCGCTAGAAATGTATCTGGCTGGTGCCTCTGCTATCGGAGTTGGAACAGCCAATTTTACCAATCCATATGCCTGTCCTGATATTATTGAAAATTTACCAAAAGTCATGGATAAATACGGCATTAGCAGTCTAGAAAATCTCCGTCAGGAAGTCAAAGCCAATCTGAGATAAGCTAGGTCTTCCTTATCGTCAACAAGAAATAGAATCTTCATCAATTTGTAATATTTCCGTCGATTAACTATGTTACAATAGGGTTTAGAAAACGTTATTGGAGCATTTAAATGAAACGATGGAAAGTGGCCCTAGTAAGTGCTGGCTTATTGGGGTGTTTTTTTACTGTAGTGGACACAGCAAAAGCAGAAGAGGGGACTTGGCAAGGAAAGACCTACCTCAAAGCAGACGGGAAACCAGCAACCAAGCAATGGCTTTTTGACCAAACGCATCAGAACTGGTTTTATCTTAAAGATAATGGTCAACGTGCAGAAAATGGCTGGTTGACAGTTGGTGGTAAAGATTACTATTTTAACGAAGCTGGAAAATTAGCTACGAAAACGTGGGTTGGCCAGTACTATGTGACTGAAAGTGGTGCTAAAGCAAAGGAACAGTGGGTATTTAATCAGGAAAAAGAATCCTGGTATTATCTAAAGTCTGATGGTCAGAAAGCTCAAAAAGAATGGATTCAACAAGGTCAAGAAAAATATTACCTTAAAGAAGACGGGAAAATGGCCAAAGATGAGTGGATCACTCAAGGTGAGAACCAGTACTACATCAATTCACAAGGTAAAATGCTGAAAAATGCTTGGCTTGGTAAAAGCTATATATCAGAAAATGGTAATAAGGTTAAACAAGCCTGGATTTATGATGACAACTATAGCAGTTGGTTCTACCTTCAACAAGATGGTACCTATGCTGAAAATAGGTGGTTAACTATAGATGGGAAGGACTACCATTTTAAATCAGGCGGTTATCTTTCTACTGAACGTTGGATTGATCGCTTCTATGTTGCGAAGAGTGGAGCTAAATTGAAATCGGAATGGCTCTTTGATAAGAATTATGATGCTTGGTTTTACTTGAAAGCTGACGGAACCTATGCCGAAAAAGGCTGGGAAACGATTAAAGAAAAAGATTACCATTTCAAATCAGGCGGTTATCTTTCTACCGAGCGCTGGATAGATCGCTTCTATGTTGCGAAGAGTGGAGCTAAATTGAAATCGGAATGGCTCTTTGACAAGAATTATAACTCTTGGTTTTACTTGAAAGCTGACGGAACCTATGCTGAAAAAGGTTGGCAAACCATCAAAGGCAAGGATTACCATTTCAAATCAGGCGGCTACCTCTCTATGGAAACTTGGATTGACCGCAGTTATGTGACGAGCAGTGGAGCAAAAGCTGGCAAAGGGTGGCTCTTTGACAAGAATTATAACTCTTGGTTCTATATCAACTCTGATGGAAATTATGCCAATAAAGAATGGCTCTGGGATAATGGTTACTACTATCTCAAATCTGGTGGTTATATGGCTGCGAGTGAGTGGGTATGGTACAAGAACAACTGGTTCTACCTCAAGTCAAATGGAAAGATGGCTGAGAAAGAATTAATCTACGATTCATCCGACCAATCATGGTATTACCTTAAATCAGGCGGTTATATGGCAAAAAATGAAACTGTGGATGGTCATACCTTGGATGCTTCTGGTAGATGGCATGTTGCGGATAAAACCAAATATTACAAAGTTAAACCAATCACTGCCTATGTCTATAGTGCATCTGGAGAAATCTTGAGTTACATTAACCAAGGAAGCATTGTTTCACTGGATAGCTCGACGCGAAAAGGCGGCCGACTTGCAGTTTCGATTTCTGGCTTGTCTGGCTATATGAATCAAAGTGATTTGACAGCAGTAGATGAAGGTAGCGAGTTTATCCCTCATTATACTAGTGATGGGAAATTCCTCTACCATGAACTCTCTCCATATACGAGTATCAAAGTAGCTCCACACACCTCTGCTATGGTTATTGGTAAGAAGTACTACTCAACTGATGGAGAGCACTTTGATGGCTTTACCATTAAAAATCCTTTCCTCTATAAAAACTTAAGAGAACCAAGTAATTATAGTGCAGCTGAATTGGATAAACTGTATTCGATGATGAACTTGCAGGATAGTCCTCTAGCAGGTAAAGGAGCGACTTTCAAAGAAGCTGAGGAACGCTACGGTGTCAATGCCCTTTACTTGATGGCACATAGCGCTCTTGAAAGTGCGTGGGGACGTAGTCAAATTGCCAGAGATAAGAACAACTTCTTTGGTATTGCTGCTTATGATACTAGCCCATATCTCTCAGCCAAGAGCTTTGATAATGTGGACAAAGGAATTCTTGGAGCGGCCAAGTGGATTCGTGAAAATTACATTGACTATGGTAGAGACCACCTTGGAAACAAGGCAACTGGAATGAATGTTCGCTATGCTTCCGATCCGTACTGGGGTGAGAAGATAGCCAGCATCATGATGACCATCAACAGCAAACTTGGTGGGAAAGACTAATCAAAAGAAATCAACGGTAACTACTGAGAAGTGGTTATCGTTTTTGTATATCTGGCAATAAGTTGATTCTATAGCTTTTTAAACTTGAAATTTTTAAAACAATATATTAAAATATAGAAGAGATTGCTTATAAATTAAGGAGTTTAAAATGAAGAAATCAATGATTGTTGGGCTTATTACTTTTATTGCTTTAGGTTTGGCAACAGGATACTATTTCTTATCCTATGTGCCTCATCAAGCTGTTGTAACTAAGTTTGAAGATGTAGTAAAGGATTTAAATGAAAAGAATAAAGAAGTTGAAGATCAAATAGCTGAGGCTGAAAAGGTTATTGAGAATAATGAAGAACCTCTTGATTCTAAGACATTGGAAGAATTGAAATCAACTATAAAGGATAGCAAAGATTCACTTCGTAAAGAACCAGAAATGGAGAAAGCGACTGCTAAGATTGAGAAGCAAATTGAAGAATTAAGTCAACCATTAGATTATAGTGAAACAAAAAAGAATTTGTCTGAAAAATTGACTCACTATCAAAATAGCATTCTTCAATTAAAACAAATTACAAATCCTTCTAGTTCTTTTATTGAAGAAAGACTCAAAGAAATTGAATCAATTACTGGAGTACAATCTGTTACGGAGGATAATGACCCTAATAAAAAATTAAATAAACAAGGAGGATATACAGCGTCTGTATATTTCGTTGACAAGCAAGTGAATGAATCTGTAGAAGGCTCAGATATTGTTCAAAAAGGTAATGATGCTGGTGGAAATATAGAAGTTTATAAGACAAAAGAAGATGCAGAAAAGCGCAATACTTATATTAGTGCTTTTGATGGAACTGCTTTAAATCCGGGATCCCACTATGTTTATGGAACCATATTAATTCGCACTTCGCACCATTTAACAGGAGCGCAACAGAAAGAACTGACTGAGAAAATCTACAATAAATTAATTGAACTGAAATAATTAAAAAATTGGATAGCTATTTGTTTTATTGAACTAAGATACAGTCAAAAAGCCGTTGGAAAACGGTTTTTTGTTATAATTAAATGAAGAATGTAGCATTAAAGGAGAACAACATGACTTTTGAAGAAATCCTGCCTGGGTTAAAGGACAAGAAAAAATATGTACGAACTGGTTGGGGAGGGGCTGAAAACTATGTCCAACTCTTTGACACTATCGAGCAAAACGGGGTTGCACTTGAAGTGACGCCTTATTTCCTCATCAACGTGTCTGGAGAAGGGGAAGGTTTTTCCATGTGGAGCCCGACACCTTGTGATGTTTTGGCGACGGATTGGGTAGAAGTGCATGACTAGACGTGTATTGATTACGGGAGTGAGTTCAGGGATTGGTCTGGCTCAAGCCCGACTCTTTTTAGAGAAGGGGTATCAAGTATATGGAGTGGACCAAGGTGAAAATCCACTCTTAGAGGGTGATTTCTACTTTTTACAGAGAGATTTGACCTTGGACTTGAAACCTGTTTTTGACTGGTGCCCTCGGGTGGATGTTTTGTGCAATACTGCAGGAGTTTTGGATGCTTACAAACCCTTATTGGAACAATCAGCGCAGGAAATTCAAGAGATTTTTGAAATCAACTACGTGACTCCTGTTGAGTTGACTCGGCATTATTTTACACAAATGTTGGAAAATAAAAAAGGAATCATCATCAATATGTGTTCGATTGCTTCAAGTCTAGCTGGCGGAGGTGGTCACGCCTATACCTCGTCTAAGCACGCCTTAGCTGGCTTTACCAAGCAGTTGGCTCTAGACTATGCTGAGACTGGTATTCAGGTCTTTGGGATTGCTCCAGGGGCAGTCAAGACAGCTATGACCGCTGCGGACTTTGAACCCGGTGGATTAGCAGACTGGGTAGCTAGTGAAACGCCAATCAAGCGCTGGATTGAGCCAGAGGAAGTAGCAGAGATTAGCCTTTTCTTAGCAAGTGGAAAAGCGAGCGCCATGCAAGGACAAATCCTGACCATTGATGGTGGTTGGAGTTTGAAGTAGGAGGAGTTGAATGGAAATCAAAAAACACTTTGGAGTCTATGCTGTTTGCTTTGAAAATGGGAAGTTACTCTGCATTGAAAAAACGAGAGGCCCTTATCAACATCGTTATGATCTACCTGGTGGTAGTCAGCAACTTGATGAAGGATTGACGGAAACGCTGATTAGAGAAGTTATGGAAGAGACGGGCTTTACTGTTAGAAACTACTCCAATCCTCGAATCTACGATGTTTTCGTCAGGGAAGAGTTAAAAAATTTTATGGTTCACCATATCATGGCATTTTATGATATTGAGGTCAACGAGAAGGAAGCTCAAGTTACGATTTCGGAAGTTGTCTCTGATGGTGCGAATGATTCGCTCGGATATGTTTGGATGGATATTCAAGAGATCACAGAAAAAAATGCTTCGCCCTTAGTCTTGAAGGTTAAGTCTGAATTATTAGGATTTCCAGAGCTGGACAAGACCTTGTATATGAATTGGAAGGTGAAGTAGGGGGATAATGGAACTATTTAAAACATGGAAGAAAAATATGGTTCTTTATGGTCTTAAATCTCAAATCGGAACTGTCTACCGAAACAGTGATAGGACAACAAGCTTTTAT
Source organism: Streptococcus sp. GMD1S (assembly GCF_000296875.1). Classification (GTDB taxonomy): domain Bacteria; phylum Bacillota; class Bacilli; order Lactobacillales; family Streptococcaceae; genus Streptococcus. Next base: position 21,417 of record NZ_AJQY01000004.1, read on the forward strand.
GATGTTGGAAATTTTCTATACCTAGCAGGGGAGTTGGATTCCAGATTTTGGGAAGATTTTGTTAGGAAATACGGTTTAGATTATAAGATTATTATTTCAGAAGATACTAATTGGCAAGATTTTCTACATCGGAAAGTGGAGCTAAATTCTTTTACTCGCTATTCTTTTAAAGATAAGGCAAATTTTCAAGTTGAATTTCTAAATGGTCTAGTTACTCACTTAGAGGAAGATTACAATATTGTGCCTATTGATAATCATATTTATAACTGCTTTTCTGAGGAAGAATGGTCACAAGATTTACAGGGGGATTTTGAGTCCTATCAGGATTTTGTTTTAAAGGGTGGATTTGGCTTTGTGATTCTTAAAAATAATGAACTGATTGCTGGGATTTCCTCAGGGTTAGTTTACCGTGGAGCAGTTGAAGTGGAAGTTGCAACTAGACCAAACGAACAAGGAAATGGATTTGCTAAAAAGCTTGGTGCTACAATGATTCTGGAGAGTTTAAATAGAGATATGTTTCCACTTTGGGATGCTCATAACGAGGCTTCCAAAAAAGTAGCAGAATTTTTAGGATATGAGTTATTTGAACCTTATGAAGCTTTTGAACTAGAGGAAGGTATCATATAATGATATCTGATATTGTATGTTTTAAGACGAGGTGAATGGCTATGCAAAACCAACTTGCTCTTAGTGGCGAACAAATTGTTGAAAAAGTTTACCCTCAATTATTGCATCATGTTGGTATGATTCGTGGGGAATATTTGTTGAGAGAGCTTAATCAAAACATCCTATTAGCAAGTTGTCAGCAATTTGTAAAAGATTATCTAGATACCATTTGCTCCTTGTACTCAGATGAAGAGGTTTGGTATCGTTTTTCAGAGTTAACAAATACAGAAGCTAATTGTTTAGAGGGGACTAAAGAGCATTTTGATGAAAATCATCCCTTGTTTGGTTATAGAGGAACTAGGCGCTTGCTGGCGTGTCCTGAAGAATTTCAGGCTGAAGCACATGTCGTTACAGAAGTTTATCAAACAAATCCCAATCTATCTGTTATTTTTCCTTTTATCAATGATGCTGAGCAGTTAAAACAAGCTATTAGAGTATTGCGTGAGCATGGTTTTACTGGAAAAGTCGGCACAATGATTGAGTTACCGTCAGCTTATTTTGACTTGGACAGGATACTGGAAACTGGTATTTCAAAGATTGTAGTTGGAATGAATGATTTGACTTCTTTTGTTTTTGCGACTGTGAGAAATAGTCAATGGCATGATATGGAAAGTCCAATAATGTTAGATATGCTGAGAGATATGCAGGATAAAGCAAGGATGAAAAAGATTGACTTTGCTGTAGCAGGCTATCTGAATGCTTCTTTCATACAAAAAATGAATCAGACGGGTATCAAGTGTATTATCCACTACAGTTCTATTCCAGAGATTTTTAATTTAGAGATTGATCATCCAGACCATCTCAAACGTATAAAAGAAGTAAGTAAAAAATTACAAAGGAGCAAACTATGACACCGCAAGAAATGTGGAATATTTACAAGCAAATTAACCCCACGATTGGAGATGAGATAGATGCCTGGGCTTTTGGAGTGGAAGCAGATCTCTTGGCCGACTTGGTTCTAAGAGGCGAAAAGACTGCAACCGCCTCAGCTTACGACCTCTACGCACTAGAAGACGAACCTCTTCCACAAGAAGGGACCTTCGATGTCATTTTAGACAGTCAAGATCAGGCTGTCTGCATTGTCGAAATTACCAAGGTCTCCGTTCAGCCTTTTCATCAAGTTTCTGCCGACCATGCCTATAAGGAAGGGGAAGGTGACAAATCCCTAGCCTATTGGCGTCAGGTTCATGAGGATTTTTTCACCGAGTGGATGAGGGAAACCGGACTGACTTTTACTCCTGACAGCAAGGTTGTTTTAGAAGAATTTCGCAAAGTCTACCCACTCTAGACTGCAGAAGGAAGAAAGTTTTGGAAATCACCGTCCAATCCTTTTTTCTTAAGCAAAACATGATATAATAAGTTTGTTTGAAGAAGAGTAAAACTCTTAAACTTAGAATAGGAGAAAACTATGCAAGCAGTAGAACATTTTATTACGCAATTTGTTCCTGAACACTATGATTTATTTTTAGACTTGAGTCGTGAGACCAAGACCTTTTCTGGGAAGGTGACCATCACTGGTCAAGCACAGAGTGACCGTATTTCCCTTCACCAAAAAGACTTGGAAATCGCTTCTGTAGAAGTTGCGGGTCAAGCTCGTCCATTTACAGTTGACCATGACAATGAAGCCCTTCATATCGAATTGGCTGAGGCTGGTCAAGTTGAATTGGTCATTGCTTTTTCAGGAAAAATTACAGACAACATGACAGGGATTTACCCTTCTTACTACACAGTTGATGGTATCAAGAAGGAAGTCTTGTCTACTCAGTTTGAAAGCCATTTTGCGCGTGAAGCCTTCCCATGTGTGGATGAGCCTGAAGCCAAAGCAACTTTTGACCTCGCTCTACGTTTTGACCAAGCAGAAGGTGAAGTGGCCTTGTCAAATATGCCTGAAATCGATGTGGAAAACCGCAAGGAAACAGGCATCTGGAAGTTTGAAACGACACCTCGCATGTCTTCTTACTTGTTGGCTTTTGTCGCTGGTGATTTGCAAGGGGTGACCGCTAAAACTAAAAACGGTACCCTCGTAGGTGTTTACTCAACCAAAGCCCATCCACTATCTAACCTTGATTTCTCATTAGACATCGCCGTTCGCTCAATCGAGTTTTACGAAGATTACTACGGAGTTAAGTATCCAATTCCTCAATCGCTCCACATCGCCCTTCCTGACTTCTCAGCAGGTGCCATGGAAAACTGGGGTCTTGTGACTTACCGTGAAGTTTACTTGGTTGTGGATGAGAACTCAACCTTTGCTAGCCGTCAACAAGTTGCCCTAGTTGTAGCACATGAGTTGGCTCACCAATGGTTTGGAAACCTCGTGACTATGAAATGGTGGGATGACCTTTGGCTTAATGAAAGCTTCGCTAACATGATGGAATACGTCTGTGTGGATGCCATCGAGCCAAGTTGGAATATCTTTGAAGACTTCCAAACAGGTGGTGTTCCAGCTGCGCTTAAACGCGATGCGACGGATGGCGTTCAGTCTGTTCACGTTGAAGTTAAACACCCAGATGAAATCAATACCCTCTTTGATGGCGCTATCGTCTATGCCAAAGGAAGCCGTCTCATGCACATGCTTCGCCGTTGGCTCGGTGATGCGGATTTCGCTAAAGGCTTGCATGCTTACTTTGAAAAACACCAATACAGCAATACCATTGGTCGAGACCTTTGGAATGCTCTCGGACAAGCATCAGGACGTGATGTTGCAGCCTTCATGGATTCTTGGTTGGAACAACCTGGATACCCAGTTCTCACTGTCAAAGTTGAAAATGACGTCTTGAAGATTTCGCAAAAACAATTCTTCATCGGTGAGCATGAAGACAAGAACCGTCTCTGGGTGGTGCCACTCAACAGCAACTGGAAAGGCCTACCAGATACACTTGAAACTGAAAGCATCGAAATCCCTGGCTATGCCGCTCTTCTTGCTGAAAATAAAACAGCTCTTCGTCTTAACACTGAAAATACTGCCCACTACATTACAGACTATCAAGGAGACTTGTTAGATGCCGTTCTTGCTGAGCTAGAGACACTTGATAACACAAGCAAATTACAAATCGTTCAAGAACGCCGTTTGCTTGCTGAAGCGGGTCACATTTCTTATGCTGACTTGCTCCCAGTCCTTGATAAACTTTCTAAGGAAGAGTCTTACCTTGTTGTTTCAGCTGTTTCTCAAGTAATTTCTGCCCTTGAACGCTTTATTGATGAAGGTACAGAAGCTGAGAAAGCCTTTAACAGTCTGGTTGCTAAATTGGCTCGTCATAACTATGACCGTCTTGGCTTTGAAGCCAAAGACGGAGAATCAGATGAGGATGAATTGGTTCGTCAGTTGGCCGTTTCTATGATGATTCGCTCCAATGATGCAGAAGCTAGTCAAGTCGCTAGCCAAATCTTTGCAGCTCACAAGGAGAACCTTGCAGGACTTCCAGCAGCCATCCGTGCACAAGTTCTTATCAATGAAATGAAACACTATGAGACCAAGGACTTGGTCGCAACTTATCTGGACCTCTACACTCATGCGACGGATGCGGTCTTCAAACGCCAGTTGGCAGCTGCTCTAGCCTACAGTACAGATGCTGACAATATCCAAACCTTGATTCGTTCATGGAAGGACAAATTTGTGGTGAAACCACAAGACCTTTCTTCATGGTACCTCCAATTCCTCGGACACCAAACAACTCAAGAAACTGTTTGGGTATGGGCGCGTGAAAACTGGGATTGGATCAAGGCAGCTCTTGGTGGGGATATGAGCTTTGATAGCTTTGTCATCTTCCCATCACACATCTTTAAAACAGAAGAACGCTTGGCTGAGTATAAGGAATTCTTTGAACCGCAACTTTCTGACCTAGCTCTTAGCCGTAATATCCGCATGGGGATCAAGGATATCGCAGCGCGTGTTGACTTGATTAAGCGTGAGAAAGCAGCAGTCGAAGCTGTTGTAGCCCAATATGGCAAGGCTTAATTCGTTCAAAATGTAAACAAAAACTCAACTTTCTATCTTAAAAGAAGAGAGAGTTGAGTTTTTTTTAAGGCAATTTTGGTATAATAATCATAACAAGGAGGAGTTTCTGATGATAAAAATCTTATTAGTAGAAGATGACCTAGGTCTGTCAAACTCAGTATTTGACTTTTTGGATGATTTTGCAGATGTCATGCAGGTTTTTGATGGAGAAGAAGGGCTCTACGAAGCTGAAAGTGGCGTTTATGACTTGATTTTGCTTGACCTGATGTTGCCTGAAAAAAATGGTTTCCAAGTCTTGAAAGAGTTGCGAGAAAAAGGAATTACGACACCAGTTCTTATCATGACTGCCAAAGAGAGTTTGGATGACAAGGGACATGGTTTTGAGTTGGGAGCGGATGACTATCTCACCAAACCTTTCTACCTAGAAGAACTCAAAATGCGGATTCAAGCCCTTCTCAAGCGTTCAGGAAAGTTTAACGAAAATACCTTGACCTATGGGGATGTAGTCGTCAATCTTTCAACGAATGAAGTGAAGGTGGAAGACACGCCTGTGGAACTGCTCGGAAAAGAGTTTGAGTTATTGGTTTACTTCCTTCAAAATCAAAATGTTATTCTTCCCAAGACACAAATTTTTGACCGTCTATGGGGATTTGATAGCGATACGACTATTTCCGTTGTAGAAGTCTATGTTTCAAAAGTTCGTAAGAAACTGAAGGGTACAGCCTTTGCTGAAAATCTTCAAACCTTGCGTAGTGTCGGGTATATTTTAAAAGATGTTCAATAAATTAAAAAAAACATGGTATGCGGATGATTTTAGCTATTTCATTCGAAACTTTGGAGTGTTCACCTTGATTTTCTCTGCTATGACCTTGATTATCCTTCAGGTCATGCATTCGAGTCTCTACACCTCTGTAGATGAAAAACTACAAGCCCTTAGTAGTAGTCCCCAAGCGGTTATCCAGTTAGCCCTTAATCGGGCAACTGAAGAGGTCAAGGATATCCAACCCGCAACAGCGGATGCCAGCAAGGCTGAAATCAAGCCCAATGTCAGCTCCAATACGGAAGTCTTGCTCTTTGACAAAGATTTTAACCAACTCTTACTGGGCAATCGCTTTTTAGGTTTGGATAAGATCAAGCTGGACAAGAAAGAGTTGAATCATATTCGGCAAATCCAAGTTTTCAACAGCTATGGTCAGGAAGAAACCTATCGAATGGTCTTGATGGAAACCAACTCTTCCACCGTATCAAGTAATGTCAAATATGCGGCGGTTCTAATCAATACCAGCCAGCTTGAGCAAATCAGCCAAAAACACGAGCATTTAATTGTTGTAGTGATGGCGAGTTTCTGGCTCCTGTCTTTAATTGCCAGTGTTTACCTGGCACGTGTCAGTGTCAAACCGCTACTGGAAAGCATGCAAAAGCAGAAGTCCTTTGTTGAAAATGCGAGTCACGAACTGAGAACGCCTTTGGCCGTTTTACAAAATCGTTTAGAGAATCTCTTTCGAAAACCAGAGGCAACAATCATGGAATCCAGCGAAAGTATCGCTTCCAGTCTTGAAGAGGTTCGCAATATGCGTTTCCTCACGACCAATCTTCTCAACCTTGCACGTCGCGATGATGGAATCAAACCAGAAATAGCAGAAGTTTCTCCACAATTCTTTAAAACAACCTTTGCCAACTATGAGTTGATTGCTTCTGAAAATGATCGTGTTTTCAACTATGAAAATCGAATTTACCGTCCATTCATGACCGATCAGTTGCTCTTAAAACAACTCATGACTATCTTGTTTGATAATGCCATCAAGTATACTGAAGAAGATGGCAAGATTGAGTTTGTAGTTCATGCTACAGATCGCCACCTCTATCTTACAGTGACGGATAATGGAATTGGAATCTCAGCTGCCGATAAGAAGAAAATCTTTGACCGTTTTTATCGTGTAGACAAGGCAAGAACCCGTCAGAAAGGTGGTTTCGGCCTGGGACTATCTTTGGCCAAGCAAATCGTAGATGCCTTAAGAGGAACGATTACCGTAAAAGATAACAAACCTAGAGGAACAATTTTTGAAGTTAAGATTGCCATCCAATCTCCTTCAAAACGAAAGAATAAATAAAAAAGACAGTTATAGAACTGTCTTTTTAGATAACTAGAAAAGAGGTTGGTAGTAGTACCAACCTTTATTTTGAAAGTTTTCGTTTCATTATCTTTCGTTGAAGTTGTAAAAGGGCGAAGCTTGTTGCCATAGCAGCGATAAATGATAAAGCTGTATTTAATTTTAAGGCTAAAAAGATAAAGCTAAAAAGCACCATAAAAATACAGAAACAAGCGATATTTACAAAAAATAAAATCTCTTTTAGGTTAGGGCCGACTGGGGCTTCTGGTGTATAATCTTGATAAAGCGGAGTTTGATTTGATTCGGGAGCTTGTTCAAACTCATAAGCTTCTAGTTTTCTTGCGGACATGATTCTCTCCTTAACAGTACATAACTATTTTATCATTTTTTATGCAGAGAATTATTACAGATTTGTTACAAAACTACTAAAGTCTCTTATCATCTTCTAAGTCGCTCTCTTGACACCTACAAGGGAAAATGGTAGCATGGATGTTACACTTAAAACAGATGACCTAACCTTCTCTATTATAAATATACTGAGAAAGGAAAGGATAACTTATATAAATTGATAGCAAGCTGAGGCTTTTTCCTAAGATAATTTGTTGAGTTGCTACCTGGATACTTTTGAAGAGTATTGGTAGGAGTTGTTTTGAATGGATGATAAGACAGAGATTCTGTCTATTGGACTGGGTGGCTTTTAAACTACCTCTGGGAAAAGTAAAAGGAGATAAGCATGTATCTTGCTATCAAAGAGATATTACGAAACAAACTTCGATATAGTTTGATTCTAACTACCATTTTTCTTATCGCTTTTATGGTCTTTTTTATGACCAGTCTAGCTCTTGGTCTTGTGCGAAACAACCGAGCAGCTATTGATAATTGGAAAGCGACGGGTGTCGTTTTATCCGACTACGCAAATGATAATTTGACGGCATCCTTTATTCCTGAAAAGGACTACAAGGAAAAGAGTTCTGAAGAGGCTGCTCCATTGGGCTATATGTTCGCTGTGACCAATCTAGTCGATGGTAGTGAAAAGATCAACGTTTCCATCTTTGCTCAAGACTGGGACTCTTTTATCTCTCCTAGTTTGACGGAGGGTCGTTATCCTGAAAGAGATGATGAGGTTGTCGTGGATCAGTCTTTTGAGAACTATGGGATGAAGCTAGGTGATGCCATTCAGCTCAATGGAAGCGAGACAAGTTACAAGATTGTAGGCCTGACTCAAGGAAATAAATTTTTCACAGAGCCTGTTGTCTTTACGAGTCTGACAACTTATTGGACCTTACAAGGAACCTTGAAGGCCAATCGTTCCGTCTCTGCCTTGGTATTGAAAAATGACATAGAAGTGTCTGGCGATGGATTGAAACAGATTTCCATTCCAAAAATGATATCGAAAATTCCTGGTTACACACCTCAGGTTAATGTATTTTCAGGAATGATTCTTGCTATGATTGTCATTACAGGCTTGATTGTGGGAATTTTTGTTTATATCATTACCATCCAAAAACTAGGCCTTTATGGAATAATGCGGGCTCAGGGGATACAGATCAAAACCATTGTATGGTCTCTGTTCTGTCAAATCTTCCTCCTAGCTGGTATGGGGATTGCTTTAGCCTTGCTGGCAATCGGAGGAGTGATTTTAGTCTTACCAGCTACCTTCTTTTTCTATCCAAGTTGGATAGCCTACTCTGTCCTAAGCTTGGTAATTTCCTTGATGGCCCTTCTAGGTGGTGTCATTTCACTTCCACGCTTGCTAAAGGTAGACCCGATTACTGCGATTGCAGAATGATAAGGAGAATAGTATGACAGCATTGATTGAAATGAATCAAGTGACAAAAACCTACGGGGAAGGAAAGATGAGAGTCGTAGCCCTGCATGAGACGAATTTTCAGCTAAATGCGGGAGAGTTCGTAGCTATCGTCGGGCCTTCTGGCTCTGGAAAGACGACTTTTCTAACGACTCTAGGACAACTTCAGGGAGCATCGAGTGGAAAAATTTTGGTAAAGGGGAAGGAAACAGGCAGTTTGACGGAGAAGGAAAAAACAGATCTCCGTTTTAGAGAGTTTGGTTTCATTCTCCAGGCTTCAAACTTAATTCCTTTTCTAACGGTCAAGGAACAGCTGGATTTGATAGACAGACTAGATAAGGGAAAAAATAGTAAAAGTGACCGAAAAGAACTCTTTGACTTGTTGGATTTGGAAAAAGTTCAAAATCATTATCCCAAAGCTCTATCGGGTGGCGAACGTCAACGTGCCGCGATTGCTAGAGCGCTCTATAACAATCCAAGCATTGTGCTTGCAGATGAGCCGACAGCCAGTCTAGATACCGAGCGTGCTTACCAAGTAACGGAGATGCTGGCTGCCATTGCCCATGAACAAGGAAGAGGAGTTGTCATGATCACTCATGATACACGCCTTCTTGATAAGGTTGACCGTATTTATGTCATGAATGATGGCCACCTAGTTGAAGAAACACATGCATAAAATAGAGTGAATGGTACAAGTTACTGTTCACTTTTTTGATTGGAAAAGATAGAAACAAGTTTAACTTTTTGTGAAACTCCCAGTACCCATAGCTGATTTTTGAGAAATGTGGTATAATTTTTCTTATGGAAAAGATTATCATTACAGCAACTGCTGAAAGTATTGAACAAGTTGAACAGTTACTCGAAGCCGGCGTAGACCGTATCTATGTTGGTGAGAAAGATTTTGGACTTCGTCTGCCAACAACCTTTAGCTATGAAGAGTTACGCACCATCGCTAAGCTGGTTCATGAAGCAGGCAAGGAATTGATCGTTGCGGTCAATGCCCTTATGCACCAAGACATGATGGACCGTATCAAGCCCTTCCTAGACTTCTTGGAAGAAATTAAGACAGACTACATCACAGTTGGGGATGCAGGTGTCTTTTATGTGGTCAACCGTGATGGCTATTCCTTTAAGACTATCTACGATGCTTCAACCATGGTGACAAGCAGTCGTCAGATTAACTTCTGGGGTCAAAAGGCAGGCGCCTCTGAGGCTGTTTTGGCGCGTGAAATTCCATCTGCTGAACTCTTCAAGATGCCAGAGATTTTGGAAATTCCTGCTGAAGTATTGGTTTATGGAGCTAGTGTCATTCATCATTCTAAGCGTCCGCTCTTGCAAAACTACTATAACTTCACGCACATCGATGATGAAAAGACACGTAAACGTGACCTCTTCTTAGCAGAACCGAGTGACCCTGAGAGCCATTACTCTATCTTTGAAGACAATCATGGGACCCACATTTTTGCAAATAACGACCTTGATTTGATGACCAAATTGACAGAATTGGTGGAGCATGGTTTTACTCACTGGAAGCTAGAGGGGCTCTACACACCTGGTCAGAATTTTGTAGAAATTGCTAAACTCTTTATCCAAGCACGTGGCTTGATCCAAGAGGGCAACTTTAGCCATGACCAAGCCTTCTTGTTAGATGAGGAAGTGCGCAAGTTACACCCTAAAAACCGTTTCCTCGATACAGGATTCTATGATTACGATCCTGATATGGTTAAATAGGACACCAAAACCCGAAATAAAAATGTTCGGGTTTTTCCAGTGTATCCATGAAATAAAAACGGATACATGTTATAATAAAAATAGCTCTTTAATGGAGGTGTTTAAGTGGAGAATCTGAAAAAGATAGCAGGTATCAAGGCTGCTGAGTTTGTCAAGGATGGTATGGTTGTTGGACTCGGTACTGGATCAACTGCTTACTATTTCGTAGAAGAAATCGGTCGTCGGATTAAGGAAGAAGGTTTGCAGATTACTGCTGTAACGACTTCCAGTGTGACCAGTAAACAGGCTGAAGGTCTTAACATCCCGCTCAAGTCGATTGATCAAGTAGACTTTGTCGATGTGACGGTTGACGGGGCGGATGAAGTAGATAGTCAGTCCAACGGGATCAAAGGTGGTGGTGGTGCCCTTCTGATGGAGAAGGTTGTCGCAACGCCCTCAAAAGAATACATTTGGGTGGTCGATGAAAGCAAACTGGTAGAGAAACTAGGTGCTTTTAAATTGCCTGTAGAAGTGGTTCAGTATGGTGCAGAACAGGTCTTTCGTCGGTTTGAGCGAGCTGGCTACAAACCAAGTTTCCGTGAAAAAGACGGCCAACGTTTTGTGACCGATATGCAGAACTTTATCATTGACCTAGCCTTGGATGTCATTGAAGATCCGATTGCCTTCGGACAAGAATTGGACCATGTCGTTGGTGTCGTAGAGCATGGCTTGTTCAACCAAATGGTGGATAAGGTCATCGTAGCGGGACGAGATGGTGTTCAGATTTTAACTTCAAAAAAAGCAAACTAATCAAAAAAATAAGGAGACAGACTATGTCAAAATTTAATCGTATTCACTTGGTGGTACTGGATTCTGTGGGAATCGGTGCTGCACCAGATGCCAATAACTTTGTCAATGCAGGAGTTCCAGACGGAGCTTCTGACACACTGGGACACATTTCCAAAACAGTTGGTTTGAATGTGCCAAACATGGCCAAAATCGGTCTAGGAAATATTCCACGTGAAACTCCTCTAAAGACTGTACCAGCTGAAAGCAATCCAACAGGTTATGCAACAAAATTGGAAGAAGTTTCCCTTGGTAAAGATACCATGACTGGTCACTGGGAAATCATGGGACTCAACATTACCGAGCCTTTCGATACTTTCTGGAACGGATTCCCAGAAGAAATCCTGACAAAAATCGAAGAATTTTCAGGACGTAAGGTCATTCGTGAAGCCAACAAACCTTACTCAGGTACGGCTGTTATCGATGATTTCGGACCACGTCAAATGGAAACTGGAGAGTTGATTATCTATACTTCAGCTGACCCTGTTTTGCAAATTGCTGCCCACGAAGACATCATTCCTTTGGATGAATTGTACCGTATCTGTGAATACGCTCGTTCGATTACCCTTGAGCGTCCTGCCCTTTTAGGTCGTATCATTGCCCGTCCATATGTTGGTGAGCCAGGTAACTTCACTCGTACAGCAAATCGTCGTGACTTGGCCGTTTCTCCATTTGCTCCAACTGTTTTGGATAAATTGAACGAAGCTGGTATCGATACTTACGCTGTTGGTAAAATCAACGATATCTTTAACGGTGCTGGTATCAATCATGACATGGGCCACAACAAGTCAAACAGCCACGGAATTGATACATTATTGAAGACTATGGGACTTGCTGAGTTTGAAAAAGGATTCTCCTTCACAAACTTAGTTGACTTTGATGCCCTTTACGGCCACCGCCGCAATGCTCATGGTTACCGTGATTGCTTGCATGAGTTCGATGAGCGCTTGCCTGAAATTATCGCTGCCATGAGAGAGAACGACCTTCTCTTGATTACTGCGGACCATGGAAATGACCCAACTTATGCAGGAACAGACCATACTCGTGAATATATCCCACTTTTAGCTTACAGCCCTAGCTTTAAGGGAAATGGTGTCATTCCAGTTGGACATTTTGCAGATATCTCAGCAACAGTTGCGGATAACTTTGGTGTTGAAACTGCCATGATTGGTGAAAGTTTCTTAGATAAATTGGTATAAGATGACGCAATATGCTTTACTTGTTCGGGGCATTAATGTCGGTGGGAAAAATAAGGTTGTCATGGCGCAACTTCGTCAAGAACTGACAGAGTTGGGACTGGAAAAGCTTGAGACCTACATCAACAGTGGCAATATTTTCTTTACTTCGACAGACCCCAAAGCCCGATTGGTTGAAAAGTTAGAGGCTTTCTTTGAAGTCCATTATCCATTTATTCAGAGCTTTTCTTTGCTGAGTCAGGAAGATTATGAAGCAGAGCTGGAGAATCTGCCAGATTGGTGGACTAAAGACCTGGCTCGAAAAGATGTCCTCTTCTACACGGAGAGCTTGGATGTGGATCAAGTCATCGAGAAAGTGAACAGTTTGGAACTGAAAGATGAAGTGGTTCATTTTGGAAAACATGGGATTTTCTGGGGGAAATTTTCTGAAGAATCCTACTATGCAACTGCCTATCATAAGCACTTGCTCAAGATGCCTTTTTATCGCAACATCACCATTCGCAATGCAAAAACCTTTGACAAAATCGGTCAAATGCTAAAAAATAATAAAGGAGACACAGAATGACATTTTTAGATAAGATCAAAGAAACAGCTGCTTTCCTGAAAGAAAAAGGAATCCAAGCGCCTGAGTTTGGTTTAATCCTTGGATCAGGACTTGGAGAATTGGCAGAAGAAATCGAAAATCCAGTTGTAGTAGACTATGCAGATATTCCAAACTGGGGTCGTTCGACAGTAGTCGGACACGCTGGTAAATTGGTATATGGAGAACTTGCAGGTCGCAAGGTCTTGGCTCTTCAAGGTCGTTTCCATTTCTACGAAGGAAATCCTCTTGAAGTCGTGACTTTCCCAGTTCGTGTGATGAAAGTCTTGGGTTGCGAAGGTGTCATTGTAACCAATGCTGCTGGTGGTATTGGATTTGGTCCTGGTACCTTGATGGCTATCTCAGACCATATCAATATGACGGGGCAGAACCCATTGATGGGTGAAAACTTGGATGATTTTGGTCCACGTTTCCCAGATATGTCTAAAGCCTACACTCCAGAATATCGTGCTACTGCCCATGAAGTGGCTAAGAAACTTGGTATCAAGCTTGATGAAGGTGTCTATATTGGTGTAACAGGTCCGACTTATGAAACCCCAGCAGAAATTCGCGCCTATAAGACACTGGGAGCAGATGCAGTTGGTATGTCCACTGTTCCTGAAGTTATTGTTGCCGCCCACTCAGGCTTGAAAGTTCTCGGTATTTCATGTATCACGAACCATGCTGCTGGTTTCCAAGAAGAACTCAACCACGAAGAAGTTGTGGAAGTAACAGAACGTGTTAAAGGCGACTTCAAAGGCTTGCTGAAAGCTATTCTTGCTGAATTGTAATCATGTTAATAGAATTGAGGAGTATTTTTCGAAAAATCCCTTATAATTTTAGATTATTCATAGCAGTAATTCTGCAAGGAATAGTTTCGGGTTTATCTGGTATATTTCTCCATTATCTTTTAGAGATGGTGGAGGGGCTAGCTTTTGGTCAGTCAGAGCATCATAGTGGATTTCTGACAGATGGAGTTGCCTCCTCACGGATAGGACTAAGTTTAATAATCGTGGGTCTTAGCTCGTCCTTAGTCTGGTACTTCTTGCAAAAAGGGTCGAAGATTTATTCCATCAAAGCTCAGATGAAGGATGAGACTTCACAATACAAGCTTCATTTTTTAAGACAGCTATTTCATTCAATTTGGCAGATTATTGCAGTTGGAGGGGGAGCGCCTATTGGAAAAGAAGCTGCGCCACGAGAGATTGGAACCCTATTTGCAGGGCCAATTGGAAAAATATGTATACTGTCTATGAAGGATCGCATCTTTCTCCTTGCTTGTGGTGCTGGTGCTGGTTTAGCGGCTGTTTATCAGGTTCCATTAACAAGTGTTTTCTTCGTTTTTGAGACTCTAGGAATTACTTTATCTATCAAGCGATTTGTATTTGTCGGTTTGACTACCTATGTGTCAACCTATACAGCAGGATTGGTTATTTCAGATCATGCTCTCTACCAGATTCCAGCTATTGCATGGTCATTAAAGGAAGTGTGGATTGTCCCTTTATTACTTCTTTTCTTAACCCCCCTAGCTTGGCTTTTTGGTCGTTTAAGTAAAAAAGTGTCTTCAAACAGGATAAAAGATAAACGAATACTTCTCACATTGCCCTCAGCTTTTCTTTTTCTTGTTGGTCTGGCAAGTTACTTTCCACATCTACTTGGCAATGGACGCATGATGGCTCAGGAAATTTTAAATGATAGCAGTGGTCAAACAGTGCTTCTCATGTTTTTCCTAAAAGCAGTGGTCGTTCTTATTATCCTTTGGGCAGGGGCCTATGGTGGTACTCTTACGCCATCTTTTGCCTTGGGGATGGCTGGAGCTGCTCTCTTGGGCATGATTCTAGGTTTGGACAGTCAGCCAACCGTTTTACTTTTGGGATCTGTTTGCTTTTTATCTGTGACCTTGAGGGCGCCCATTTCTGCAACCGGATTAGTTATAGGTTTCACTGGGCTAGGTTTAGATTCTCTTCCGTATCTCTTAGTAACTGCTTTCCTAGCTTATGGTTTTGCAAAGGTGTTAGACCGTTTTCCTTGGGCTAGCATACTGTGTAAGATGTCAAAGAATAAAGTAATTAGGTAGGAAATACCCGTTTCTTCTAATCAAGGATTTATCTTAAAAGATTAAAAATTATTGTTAGTTTATCAATAACTGTTTTAAATAAAAATGTAGTAGGCTTATCGGAGTCATGATTGAATACGATTTTTCCTAGCTATGAAATATAAAAATAAATAAAGAAAGGTAGAGCGAAGTGTTCTAATTTGAACACGAGCGGAAAACTCGGAAAATAGATAATCTGATTGAGAAATCAGGATTTCTCGTCAGATTCCTAATTTTCAGTCGTTTTCTTGTCGCTCTCTAATCATCATAAAATAAAGAAAGGATGGGTAAACCGTATTTGCTGAACTGAATACGGGCGGAGAACTGTGTAAAAAAGATAAACTGTCTAGCATCTGCGATGCTTCGTCAGTTTCCTATTTTTACTTTGTTCTCTGTCGCCCTTTATATCTTAACTATGTCTATCCATATTGCTGCTCAGCAGGGTGAAATTGCTGATAAAATTCTTCTTCCGGGGGATCCTCTTCGTGCTAAGTTTATTGCGGAGAATTTCCTTGAAGATGCTGTTTGTTTTAACGAAGTTCGTAACATGTTTGGCTACACTGGTACTTACAAGGGCCACCGTGTATCTGTCATGGGAACTGGGATGGGGATGCCATCAATCTCTATCTATGCCCGTGAATTGATTGTAGACTACGGAGTGAAGAAATTGATCCGTGTCGGAACTGCTGGTTCCTTGAATGAGGATGTTCACGTTCGTGAATTGGTTTTGGCGCAAGCAGCTGCAACTAACTCAAACATCATCCGAAACGACTGGCCACAGTATGATTTTCCACAAATCGCTAGCTTTGATTTACTAGATAAGGCCTACCATATCGCCAAAGAACTCGGTATGACTACCCACGTTGGGAACGTTTTGTCGTCAGATGTCTTTTACTCAAACTACTTTGAAAAGAACATCGAGCTTGGTAAATGGGGAGTTAAGGCTGTGGAAATGGAAGCAGCAGCTCTTTACTATCTTGCTTCCCAACACCACGTTGATGCTCTTGCAATCATGACCATTTCTGATAGCTTGGTCAATCCAGATGAAGACACTACTGCAGAAGAACGCCAAAATACCTTCACTGATATGATGAAGGTTGGATTGGAAACCTTGATTGCAGAGTAATCAGAGAATAGCTTTTCAATTACATTAGCTACAAGAACTGTTGTAAGTGATTTATTTTCAATATCTTAGCAATGATAAAGAAAGAGTTGAAAATCCAACTATTGATTTTCAACTTTTTTAGAACCCAGCTTAAGGAGAAATGTGATGGATAAAATTGAACAATTACAAGACTTGATAGATCAAAGCCAACGGATTGTTTTCTTTGGAGGGGCAGGAGTGTCAACCGAGTCTAATATCCCAGATTTTCGTAGTTCAGATGGTGTTTATAGTCATCAGTTAGGCCGTCATTTTACGGCAGAGCAACTCGTTTCTCGGACCATGTTTGAGCGCTATCCAGAAGATTTTTTTGACTTTTATAAGAAATACCTGATTTATCCAGAAGCCAAGCCTAATGCTGCTCATACTTATCTAGCTGCTTTGGAAAAGACAGGTAAGCTAAAGGCTGTTGTGACACAAAATATCGATAGTCTTCATGAAATGGCTGGCTCTCAGAAGGTCTTTAAATTGCATGGGAGTGCGGACCGAAATTACTGCCTAGGTTGTCATCGTTTCTATGACTTAACTGCCTTTCTGGCCCTCGAGGGACCTGTTCCCAACTGCTTAGACTGTGGTAAGGTGGTCAAGCCTGACGTGACCTTGTATGAAGAATCACTTGACATGGATGTCTTTAGTCAAGCTGCACAAGCTATTCGGCAAGCAGACTTGCTGATTATTGGTGGGACTTCCTTGGTTGTTTATCCTGCAGCTAGCCTAGTAAACTATTTTTCTGGGACAAATCTGGTCCTTATCAATAAAACCAGTATTCCACAAGACAGCCAAGCTACATTGGTCATTGAAGGCAAGATTGGGGAAGTCTTTTCGAAATTGAGACAATAAAAGAATTTTAGAAGATAGCAACAAAATCTTGTTACTTGAAAGAGAAAACTATCTCATTTATTGGCCAAAATCTCGCTCTTTAAGAGTTACTAAAAACTGGCTGAGAAAATCAAAACACCTTCACTGATATGATGAAAGTCGGCTTGGAAACCTTGATTGCAGAGTGAAATGTAAAAGAAAATCCTGATTTCAAGTTGAATCAGGATTTTTTCATAGATGCGATTTTTTCTGGGTCTGGTGTAACGCGGAGGGTCTTTTGTCCTGTGTAGGTTACAAAGCCAGGTTTTCCACCAGTTGGTTTGTTGAGTTTCTTGACTTCAATCATATCCACTTGAACTAGATTTGACAAACGCCCTTTGGAGAAGTAGGCAGCTAGTTCAGCTGCATCTGTCTTGACTTCATCAGATGGATCAAGATTTCCTGAGATGACGACGTGGCTTCCAGGGATGTCCTTGGCATGGAACCAAAGTTCCTCCTTGCGGGCCATTTTAAAGGTCAACTCTTCATTTTGAAGATTGTTTCGACCGACATAGATGATGGTCTTGCCATCGCTCGCCAGATACTGTTCTGGTTTTTTGCGTTTCTGAATTTTCTCGCGTTGGCGTCTTCTAATGAAGCCTGTTTGGATCAATTCTTCACGGATTTCAGCGATTTCTTCCAGTCCAGCTTGGTTGAGTACGGTTTCGACACTTTCTAGATAAAGAATGGTGGCCTTGGTTTCTTCGATCAACTCAGTCAGGTATTTGACAGCTTCTTTGAGCTTCTGATAGCGTTTAAAGTAGCGTTGAGCATTCTGGCTGGGAGTCAAGGCCTTATCAAGCGCAATGGTGATAGGTTGGTTGGTGTAGTAGTTGTCCAAGGTAACCTGATCTTGGTCATTAGGCACTTGGTGGAGGAAGGTTGTCAGCAATTCCCCTTTTTGGCGAAATTCCTCAGCATTGTCTGTCGCTAGTAACTCTTTTTCTTGTTTTTTTAGCTTATGACGATTTTTTTGAAGTTCATTTTCAACACGGCGAATGAGCTCACTGGCTTGCTGTTTGACGCGATCGCGCTCTGCCTTATCTTTGTAATAGGTATCCAGAAGATCAGAGAGACTGGCAAAAGGCTCTCCCACCTGATTTGCAAAAGGAACTGGGCTGAAAGAAGTCTCCGTTAGGAAAGGCTTGGTTTCTTGCCCGAAGAAGTTTCGGAAAGTAGACAGTTTATCACTGACAAGAATGTTTTCCAATTCATTTGCCGTATCACGTCCTAGACCTTGAAAGAGACTTTGAAGATTTTTTGCTGTTAGTTCCTGTGTTTGCAGGATTTCAAAGAGCTTTTCATCCTTGACGGTAAATGGATTGAGAGACTCGGTGCTTGGTGGAGCGAGATAGGTCGATCCGGGGAGCAAGGTGCGGTAGCTATTTTGTGAAAAGCCAACGTGTTTAATAACTTCGAGGATTCTATGGCTGCTTTTATCCACGAGGAGAATATTACTGTGTTTGCCCATGATTTCGATAATCAAGGTAGCCTGAATATGGTCCCCAATCTCGTTTTTATTGGAAACGGTAATTTCCACAATACGGTCATTTTCGATTTGCTCGATCGACTCAATCAGGGCACCCTGCAAATACTTTCTCAAAACCATGATAAAAGTGGAAGGTTGGGCTGGATTTTCAAAGGTTGTTTGGGTCAGCTGGATGCGACCAAAAACGGGATGAGCAGAGAGGAGCAGGCGATGGCTTTGGCGATTGCTGCGGATTTGCAAGACCAACTCTTGTTCAAAAGGTTGATTGATTTTCTGGATGCGACCATTGACCAACTCTCTTCGCAATTCCTCAATCATGTGGTGTAAAAAAAATCCGTCAAATGACATCGTTCTCTCCTTGTGATTGTATTCCATAGTATTATATCAAAAAGGTAGAATAAAATCATGGAAATATGGTATAATAAAGCCAAGTAAAGAGAATCGAGAAGCACATGTATATTGAAATGGTAGATGAAACTGGTCAAGTTTCACAAGAAATCTTGCACCAAACCCAAGAAATTTTGGAATTTGCAGCCCAAAAAATAGGAAAAGAAGACAAGGAGATGGCAGTTACTTTTGTGACCAATGAGCGTAGTCACGAACTCAACCTCGAGTACCGTGATACAGATCGCCCGACAGATGTCATCAGCCTTGAATATAAACCGGAATTGGACATTACTTTTGACGAGGAAGATTTGCTTGAAAACCCTGAATTAGCAGAAATGATGTCTGAGTTCGATGCCTATATTGGGGAACTTTTCATCTCTATCGATAAAGCGCATGAGCAGGCTGAGGAATACGGTCACAGCTTTGAGCGTGAGATGGGCTTCTTGGCAGTACACGGCTTTTTACACATTAACAGCTACGATCACTACACTCCGGAAGAAGAAGCGGAGATGTTCGGTTTACAAGAAGAAATTTTGACAGCCTATGGACTCACAAGACAATAAACGAAAATGGAAAAATCGTGACCTGATATCCAGTTTAGAATTTGCTCTTACAGGAATTCTGACTGCTTTCAAGGAAGAACGTAATATGCGAAAACATGCAGTGACGGCTCTAGTAGTCATCCTTGCAGGTTTTGTTTTTCAGGTGTCACGAATCGAATGGCTCTTTCTCCTGATGAGCATTTTCTTGGTAGTAGCCTTTGAAATTATTAACTCTGCTATTGAAAATGTGGTGGATCTAGCCAGTCACTATCACTTTTCTATGTTGGCAAAGAAAGCCAAGGATATGGCAGCTGGTGCCGTACTTGTGGTTTCCCTTCTTGCTGCAGTGATTGGTGCACTTATCTTTCTCCCACGCATTTGGGATTTATTATTTTAAACAATAAGAGGAAATTATGACATTTAAATCTGGCTTTGTAGCTATTTTGGGACGTCCCAATGTTGGGAAGTCAACCTTTTTGAATCACGTCATGGGGCAAAAGATTGCCATTATGAGTGACAAGGCGCAGACAACGCGCAATAAAATCATGGGGATTTACACCACGGATAAGGAGCAAATCGTCTTTATCGACACGCCGGGGATTCACAAGCCTAAGACGGCTCTTGGAGATTTTATGGTGGAATCTGCCTACAGTACTCTGCGTGAAGTGGATACTGTTCTATTCATGGTGCCAGCTGATGAGCCACGTGGTAAGGGCGACGATATGATTATCGAGCGTCTGAAGGCTGCCAAGGTTCCAGTTATTTTGGTGGTCAATAAGATTGACAAGGTCCATCCAGACCAGCTTTTGACTCAGATTGATGACTTCCGTAACCAGATGGACTTTAAGGAGATTGTTCCGATCTCAGCCCTTCAGGGAAATAACGTTTCTCGTTTAATTGACATCCTCAGTGAAAATCTAGAGGAAGGTTTCCAGTATTTCCCATCTGATCAAATCACAGATCATCCTGAGCGTTTCTTGGTTTCAGAAATGATTCGTGAGAAAGTCTTGCACCTAACGCGTGAAGAAATCCCTCACTCAGTTGCAGTAGTGGTTGACTCTATGAAGCGTGATGAAGAGACCGACAAGGTTCATATCCGAGCAACCATCATGGTCGAGCGCGATAGCCAAAAAGGCATTATCATCGGAAAAGGTGGCGCCATGCTCAAGAAAATTGGGACCATGGCTCGTCGTGATATCGAACTCATGCTAGGAGACAAGGTCTTCCTAGAAACTTGGGTCAAGGTCAAGAAAAACTGGCGTGATAAAAAGCTAGATTTGGCTGATTTTGGTTATAATGAAAAAGAATACTAAGTAGAGGTGGGCTCATGCCTGCTTCTTGTTTTTACAGAAGGAGGATTTATGCCTGAATTACCAGAGGTTGAAACCGTTCGTCGTGGCTTAGAAAAATTGATTTTGGGAAAGAAGATTTCGAGTGTAGAGATTCGTTATCCCAAGATGGTCAAGACAGATTTGGACGAGTTTCAAAAGGAACTAAATGGCCAAGTAATTGAGTCCATGGGACGTCGTGGAAAATATTTGCTTTTTTACCTAACAGACAAGGTCTTGATTTCCCATCTGCGGATGGAGGGCAAGTATTTTTACTATCCAGACCAGGTTCCTGAACGCAAGCATGCCCATATTTTCATTCGGTTTGAAGATGGAGGCACGCTTGTTTATGAGGATGTACGCAAGTTTGGTACCATGGAACTGTTGACACCCGACCTTTTGGATGTCTACTTTATTTCTAAGAAACTAGGTCCTGAGCCAAGAGAGCAGGACTTTGATTTGCAGGTCTTTCAAGCTGCCCTAGCCAAATCTAAAAAGCCAATCAAATCCCACCTCCTAGACCAAACCTTGGTAGCTGGTCTTGGCAATATCTATGTGGATGAGGTCCTCTGGCGAGCTCAGGTTCATCCAGCTAGACCTTCCCAGACTTTGACGGCAGAAGAAGCGTCAGCTATTCATGACCAGACCATTGCTGTTTTGGGTCAGGCTGTTGAAAACGGGGGCTCAACTATTCGGACCTATACCAATGCCTTTGGGGAAGACGGAACCATGCAGGATTTCCATCAGGTCTATGATAAGACTGGGCAAGCGTGTTCCCGCTGTGGGACAATGATTGAGAAATTCCAGCTCGGTGGAAGGGGCACTCATTTTTGTCCTCAGTGTCAAAGGAGGGGCTGATGGGAAAAATCATCGGAATCACAGGAGGGATTGCTTCTGGTAAGTCAACTGTGACAAATTTCCTAAGAGAGCAAGGTTTTCAAGTGGTCGATGCTGACGCAGTCGTCCACCAACTACAGAAACCTGGTGGTCGTCTTTATCAGCTCTTAGTTCAGCACTTTGGGCAGGAAATTATCCTCGAAAATGGAGAACTCAATCGCCCTCTCCTAGCTAGTCTCATCTTTTCAAACCCTGAAGAACGAGAATGGTCTAAGCAAACCCAAGGAAAGATTATTCGTGAGGAATTGGCTGCACTGAGAGACCAGTTGACTCAGACAGAAACGGTTTTTTTCATGGATATTCCCCTACTTTTTGAACAGGACTACAGTGCTTGGTTTGATGAAACGTGGCTGGTCTATGTGGACCGTGATGTTCAGGTGGAACGTTTCATGAAACGGGATCATCTTTCTAAGGAAGTAGCAGAGTCCCGTTTGGCCGCCCAATGGTCTTTAGAAGAAAAGAAAAAATTGGCGAGCCATATATTAGACAATAATGGCAGTCGTGATCAGCTTGTGGCTCAAGTAGTGAAGTTACTTGAAGGAGGCGATAGCTGTGCAAGAGATTAGTTGGAAAGAGAATCTTCGTGTCGCCTGGTTTGGTAGTTTTCTAACGGGAGCTAGTATTTCCTTGGTCGTCCCTTTCATGCCTATCTTTGTAGAGCAGTTGGGAATTGAAGGGGATCAAGTTGCTTTTTATGCTGGATTAGCCATCTCAGTTTCGGCTGTTTCAGCAGCTCTAGTTTCTCCTATCTGGGGTATTCTTGCTGACAAGTACGGTCGAAAACCCATGATGATTCGAGCAGGTCTTGCCATGACCATTACGATGGGAGGTTTGGCCTTCGTGCCAAATATCTATTGGCTACTCTTTTTGCGCTTGCTCAATGGTGTATTTACTGGATTTGTCCCCAATGCAACAGCCTTGATTGCTAGTCAGGTACCTAAAGATAAGTCTGGAGCGGCTCTGGGGACTTTATCTACAGGTGTAGTTGCGGGAACACTGACGGGCCCCTTTGTTGGAGGCTTTATTGCTGAAATTTTTGGCATTCGTAATGTTTTTTTATTGGTAGGCGCTTTCTTATTTTTAGCTGCAATCCTAACTATTTTCTTTATCAAGGAAGATTTTCAGCCAGTTGCTAAGGAGAAGGCTATCCCAACGAAAGAAGTATTTTCTTCTTTCAAGTATCCTAGGCTCTTAGTAAACCTATTTTTGACGAGCTTTGTCATTCAATTTTCAGCTCAATCAATTGGTCCCATTCTAGCTCTCTATGTGCGGGACTTAGGGCAGTCCGAAAATCTCCTCTTTGTATCAGGATTAATCGTATCCAGCATGGGGTTTTCTAGCATGATGAGTGCTGGAATTCTAGGAAAACTTGGCGATAAGGTAGGGAATCAGAGATTGTTAGTTGCAGCGCAGATTTATTCCGTCATCATTTACCTTCTTTGTGCCCATGCAACCAGCCCCCTTCAACTTGGCTTGTATCGTTTTCTCTTTGGTTTGGGAACGGGAGCTCTCATACCAGGTGTCAATGCGCTTCTTAGCAAAATGACTCCAAAATCAGGTATTTCAAGGATTTTCGCCTTCAACCAAGTCTTTTTTTACCTTGGTGGAGTGATCGGACCTATGGCGGGATCCGCAGTTGCAGGATATTTGGGCTACCATGCTGTCTTTTATGCGACAGCAGCCTGTGTAGCTTTCAGTTGTTTATGTAACTTAGTGCAATTTAGATCATTATTAAAAGTAAAGGAAATCTAGTGCGAGTAAAAATCAATCTCAAGTGCTCCTCTTGTGGCAGCATGAATTATCTAACCAGTAAGAACTCCAAAACCCATCCAGACAAGATTGAGGTGTTAAAATATTGTCCAAAGGAAAGAAAAGTAACTTTACATCTTGAATCTAAGTAGAATTTATGGTAAAATAATAGGGATTTTAAGGAGTTTGATATGTATAACCTATTATTAACCATTTTATTAGTATTATCTGTTGTGATTGTGATTGCGATTTTCATGCAACCAACTAAGAACCAATCCAGCAATGTATTTGATGCCAGCTCAGGTGATTTGTTTGAACGTAGTAAAGCGCGTGGTTTTGAAGCTGTGATGCAACGTTTGACAGGTATTTTAGTCTTTTTCTGGCTAGCCATTGCCTTAGCATTGACAGTATTATCAAGTAGATAAGAAATGGGCGAGACTAGGTCTTAGCCTATTTTTATTTTGAATGATGTTTACTAAAGTTATCATTCAAAAAATTATAAAAATCTAGAAAGAAAACATGAAAGATAAAATTAAAGAATATTTGCAAGAGAAGGGGCGAGTGACGGTAAATGACCTGGCTCAGGCTCTCGGAAAGGATGGGTCCAAGGATTTCCGTGAGTTGATTAAAACCCTGTCTCTGATGGAAAGAAAGCACCAGATTCGATTTGGAGAAGATGGCAGCCTCACCTTGGACCAGAAGAAGAAACATGAAATCACCCTCAAAGGGGTTTTTCATGCCCATAAAAACGGCTTTGGCTTTGTTACTCTAGAAGGGGAAGAGGACGATCTTTTTGTAGGAAAAAACGATGTCAACTATGCCATTGATGGCGATACAGTTGAGGTGGTCATAAAGAAAGTTGCTGACCGCAACAAGGGAACTGCTGCAGAAGCCAAAATTATTGATATCTTAGAACACAGCCTGACAACCGTTGTCGGTCAAATTGTTCTGGATCAGGAAAAGCCCAAGTATGCTGGCTATATTCGTTCCAAAAATCAAAAAATCAGCCAACCGATTTATGTGAAGAAACCGGCTATCAAGTTGGAAGGTACTGAAGTTCTCAAGGTCTTTATTGACAAATACCCAAGTAAGAAACATGATTTCTTTGTCGCTAGTGTGCTAGACGTGGTGGGGCACTCGACTGATGCTGGGATTGACGTTCTTGAAGTCTTGGAATCCATGGATATTGTTTCAGAATTTCCAGAAGCTGTTCTCAAGGAAGCAGAAAGTGTGCCAGAAGCTCCGTCTCAAAAGGATATGGGAGGTCGTCTGGACCTGAGAGATGAAATCACCTTTACCATTGACGGTGCGGATGCCAAGGACTTAGACGACGCAGTACACATCAAGCCTTTAAAGAATGGCAATATCGAACTCGGAGTTCACATCGCAGATGTTTCCTACTATGTGACCGAGGGTTCTGCCCTTGACAAGGAAGCCCTTAACCGCGCGACTTCTGTCTATGTGACAGACCGAGTGGTTCCAATGCTTCCAGAGCGTTTGTCAAATGGCATCTGCTCTCTCAATCCTCAAGTAGATCGCTTGACCCAGTCTGCTATTATGGAAATTGATAAACATGGTCGTGTGGTTAATTACACCATTACCCAAACAGTTATTAAGACGAGCTTCCGTATGACCTATAGCGCTGTTAATGATATCCTAGCTGGCGATGAGGAAAAGAGACGAGAGTTTAAGAAAATTGTTCCAAGTATCGAGCTCATGGCCAAGCTTCATGAAAGGCTAGAAAGCATGCGTGAGAAGCGTGGTGCCCTTAACTTTGATACCAGCGAAGCTAAGATCTTGGTGGATAAAAAAGGCAAGCCTGTGGATATCGTTCTTCGCCAACGTGGTATTGCTGAGCGGATGATTGAGTCCTTCATGTTGATTGCTAATGAAACGGTTGCCGAGCACTTTAGCAAGTTGGATCTACCTTTCATCTATCGAATTCACGAGGAGCCCAAGGCTGAAAAAGTTCAGAAGTTTATTGATTACGCCTCTAGTTTTGGTTTACGAATTTATGGAACTGCCAGTGAGATTAGCCAAGAGGCTCTCCAAGACATCATGCGTGCTGTTGAGGGAGAACCCTATGCGGATGTATTGTCCATGATGCTTCTCCGTTCTATGCAACAGGCTCGCTATTCTGAGCACAATCACGGTCACTATGGACTAGCCGCTAACTATTACACTCACTTCACCAGTCCTATTCGCCGTTATCCAGACCTTCTAGTCCACCGTATGATTCGGGACTATGGTCGTTCTAAGGAAATAGCAGAGCATTTTGAACAAGTGATTCCAGAGATTGCAACCCAGTCTTCCAACCGTGAACGTCGTGCCATCGAGGCTGAGCGTGAAGTCGAAGCCATGAAAAAGGCTGAGTACATGGAAGAATATGTGGGTGAAGAGTACGACGCAGTTGTATCCAGCATCGTCAAATTCGGTCTCTTTGTTGAATTGCCAAATACAGTCGAAGGTTTGATTCACATTACCAATTTGTCTGAATTTTATCATTTCAACGAGCGAGATTTGACTCTCCGTGGAGAGAAATCAGGAACAACCTTCCGTGTGGGACAGCAAATTCGCATTCAAGTTGAAAGAGCCGATAAGATGACGGGAGAGATTGATTTCTCTTATATTCCAAGTGAGTTTGATGTCATCGAAAAAGGCTTGAAACAAGCTGGGCGCAAAGACAGAGGTCATGGTTCAAGTCGTCGTTCAGACAAGAAGGAAGACAAGAGAAAATCAGGACGCTCAAATGATAAGTACAAGCATTCACAAAAAGATAAAAAGAAAAAAGGCAAGAAACCTTTTTACAAAGAAGTAGCTAAGAAAGGAGCCAAGCATGGCAAAGGGCGAGGGAAAGGTCGTCGCACAAAATAAAAAGGCGCACCACGACTATACAATCGTTGATACGCTTGAAGCAGGAATGGTGCTGACAGGAACGGAAATCAAGAGCGTTCGAGCTGCTCGAATCAATCTCAAGGACGGCTTTGCCCAAGTAAAAAATGGGGAAGTCTGGCTGAGCAATGTTCATATCGCCCCTTACGAAGAGGGCAATATCTGGAACCAGGAACCAGAACGTCGTCGTAAACTTTTGCTCCATAAAAAACAAATTCAAAAATTGGAACAAGAGACCAAAGGGACAGGAATGACCCTTGTTCCCCTTAAAGTCTATATTAAAGATGGTTATGCTAAACTCCTTTTAGGACTTGCTAAAGGGAAACATGACTATGACAAACGGGAGTCTATCAAGCGTCGTGAACAAAACCGCGACATCGCGCGTGTGATGAAAGCTGTCAACCAGCGTTAAGAAGAGGAAGTAAAATGGAAAAATTAATTGCCTATAAACGGATGCCCTTGTGGAATAAACAAACCATGCCTGAAGCTGTTCAGCAAAAGCACAATACTAAAGTCGGCACTTGGGGAAAAATTACTGTGTTGAAAGGGGCTCTCAAGTTTATTGAGTTGACTGAAGATGGTGAGGTTCTAGCTGAACACCTCTTTGAGGCAGGGGCTGACAATCCCATGGCGCAACCGCAAGCCTGGCACCGAGTAGAGGCTGCAACAGACGATGTAGAGTGGTACTTGGAATTTTATTGTAAACCTGAGGATTATTTCCCTAAGAAATACCAGACTAATCCAGTCCATTCAGAGGTCCTAGAGGCTATGCAGACGGTGAAACCTGGAAGAGCCTTGGATTTGGGTTGTGGTCAGGGGCGTAACTCTCTCTTTCTCGCACAGAATGGTTTTGATGTGACAGCTGTGGATCAAAATGAATTGTCCCTTGAAATCTTGCAAAGCATTGTGGAACAAGAGGATCTAGACATGCCTGTCGGACTTTATGATATCAATTCTGCCAGTGTTAGCCAAGACTATGATTTTATCGTTTCAACAGTTGTTCTGATGTTCCTACAAGCGAACCGCATTCCAGCTATTATCCAAAATATGCAGGAGCACACCACGGTCGGTGGTTACAATCTTATCGTCTGTGCCATGGATACAGAGGATTATCCTTGCTCAATCAACTTCCCATTCACTTTTAAAGAAGGGGAGTTGGCGGACTACTACAAGGATTGGGAATTGATTAAGTACAATGAAAACCCAGGACATCTGCACCGTCGTGATGAAAATGGTAATCGCATTCAACTACGCTTTGCGACTATGCTAGCCAAGAAAATCAAGTAAATCAAATCTTTACAAGCGAATAGAAACCACTTTACAAGGTTTCTATTCATTTTTATTTGCGATGGTAGAGTGGGGAAGCAGGATTTTATGCTATACTAGAAGTAGGAAATGTGAGCAGTAGAGCTGTATTATTTTTCTCTCGGCTTGAGAAAGTGTAGATGATGGAGGTGGTCCAATGACGAGTCTTTTGGTGGAGCTGTATGATCGGCATGTATTGGAAAAGAATGTCTACCAAGCCTTTATCAGTGATTGTGACGAGATTCTTTTTCTATCTTTGACGAAAATAAGCAATGAAGAGAAGCTCTCTCTCCGTCAGTTTATCATGGAAGAGGTACCTCATATTCAACGAGTGACCTTTCGTCAGTTATCCTTAGAACAACTAGCAGACCAGTTAGATTATTGTCTAGCAGGCTATGACCAAGTCCTTCTCGATGTTTTTGGTGGGGATTCGCTACTAGCCTTATCTCTCTATCAATACGGCTTGGATCGGCAGCTCCCCATCGTTGCCATGGATGTCGAGCAGAGAAAACAATACAAGTGGGTAGCCGGTCAGTTAGAAAAAGAAGACATGGACATTCCAACCCTAAGCATCCAACAGTTGATAGCCTTGCGTGGTGGAAAAATGCTCAAATCAAAACGCCCTATCCACTCAGCTCAGCAAATTGCAGCCATCAAAAAGCTAGCCAGCTCTGCCATTGCCAATCCTGCCCACTGGTATCAAGTGACCCAATTTTTCTCTCTAGCTAAGACCAATGACCTGCATGCTGAGACAGAAAAGATACTGGAAAACAATGGCAGGTATTATCACTATCCAGAATCCCTCATCCCTTTACTTGTGGAAGCAGGGATGCTTTGTATTGAAAGCGAGGACAAGAAACGAGTAGCATACAGCTTTCCAAGTCAAGAAGCTCAAGTCTTTTGCCGCAATAAGGGACATATTTTAGAGGTATATCTCTATCTCTTGGCGCTTGAATCTCAGCTGTTTGATGAGTGCATGATAGGCGGTGAGATTGATTGGAATGGCATCTTTCCAGAGGCAGACAATGTTCAAAATGAGATTGATGTTATTCTGAGAAAGGGCCGCTCGATTACCTTTATCTCCTGCAAGATGACAGATTTATCAGTTGAAGCCATCAACGAACTAGAAGTCTATGCCAATCATTTTGCTGGGGAGAGTTGCCTCAAGTTGATTGTTTGTACGGGGAAAATCAATCCAGCTTATGCCAATCGCTGCCAAGAATACGGCGTGCTGGTCATTAGAAGTGAGCAGATTCCCAATCTCATTCCCATGCTAAAAAAATATTCTAAGAGACAAAAAAGATAAGAAATAATATTAAGAAAGGCTGGAATTCCAGTCTTTTTTTCTTCTTTTTCGAATAAATGAGAAAAGGAGGTAGCCCATGTTTGTAGCCAGAGATGCCAAGGGGAATTTGGTGAATGCCCTTGAAAAAGATGTGACCAAGCAAGCTTATACTTGTCCAGCCTGTGGGGGCAGACTACGATTACGCCAAGGACAGAGTATTCGAACGCACTTTGCCCATGAAAGGTTAAGGGATTGCATCGCTATTTTCGAGAATGAAAGTCCAGAACACATGGGCAACAAAGAGGCCCTTTATCATTGGGCCAAGAAGGACAATCAGGTCGCCTTGGAATATAGTCTGCCCGAGATTCAGCAGGTTGCGGATGTTCTCGTCAATGGGAAACTAGCACTAGAAGTTCAGTGCAGTCCCTTGTCTCAAAAGCTTTTAGGCGATAGAAGTCAAGGATACCGCAGCCAGGGCTATCAGGTTATCTGGCTACTGGGAGAAAAACTCTGGTTAAAAGAGCGATTAACACAATTGCAAAGGGGATTTCTCTATTTTAGTCAAAATATGGGTTTCTTTGTTTGGGAACTGGATCTCAAAAGGAAAATTTTGAGACTCAAATATCTTCTGCATCAGGACCTACGTGGCAAGCTTCATTTTCAGGTCAAAGAATTTCCCTATGGTCAAGGAAATCTCTTGGAAATTCTACGATTTCCTTATCAGAAACAAAAACTGCCTCGTTTTGCAGTTGTGCAAGATTCAACTATCTGTCACTACATTCGCCAGCAGTTGTACTATCAAACGCCCTACTGGATGAAAAAACAGGAGGAAGCTTATTATCAAGGAGACAATCTATTAAACCGTCAACTTGACGACTGGTATCCCCAGGTCAGACCGATAGCATCAGGTGATTTTTTGCAGATTGAAACGGATTTGGCTAGCTATTATAGAAATTTTCAGGCTTACTATCAAAAAAATCAGAAAAATAATCTCCAAAAGCTCTATCCACCAGCCTTTTATCACTTATATTTCTCAAAAAATGTGGTAAAATAGAAAGGATGGAGGAATCTTATGGTTTTACAACGACATGAAATAAATGAAAAAGATACATGGGATCTTTCAACAATCTACCCAACAGACCAGGCTTGGGAAGAAGCCTTGAAAGATTTAACTGAAAAAGTACAAACAGCGTCCCAGTATGAGGGGCATCTCTTGGATAGTGCAGACAGTTTGCTTGAGATTACAGAATTTTCACTTGATTTGGAACGCCAAGTTGAAAAGCTTTATGTCTATGCACATATGAAAAATGACCAGGACACGCGTGAAGCCAAGTATCAAGAGTACTATGCCAAGGCAATGACCCTATACAGTCAGTTAGAACAAGCCTTTTCATTCTATGAACCTGAGTTTATGGAGATTAGCGAAGAGCAGTATGCGGCCTTCCTAGAAGCTCAACCAAAACTCCAAGTTTACAAACACTTTTTTGACAAGCTCTTGCAAAAGAAAGACCATGTTCTTTCGCAACGTGAGGAAGAATTGCTTGCTGGAGCAGGAGAAATCTTTGGCGCTGCTAGTGAAACCTTCGCTATTTTGGACAATGCGGATATTAGCTTCCCATATGTCCTTGATGACGAAGGCAAGGAAGTGCAACTCTCACACGGTACTTACATCCATTTGATGGAGTCTAAAAACCGTGAAGTGCGTCGTGGTGCCTATGAAGCCCTTTATGCGACTTACGAGCAATTCCAACATACTTATGCTAAGACTTTGCAGACAAATGTTAAGGTGCAAAACTACCGAGCAAAAGTTCGCAACTATAAGAGTGCTCGCCATGCAGCCCTCGCAGCAAATTTTGTTCCAGAAAGTGTCTATGACAATCTAGTAGCAGCAGTTCGCAAGCATTTGCCGCTCTTGCATCGTTACCTAGAACTTCGTTCTAAAATCTTGGGTATTTCCGACCTCAAGATGTACGATGTCTACACACCGCTTTCGTCAGTAGATTATAGCTTTACCTACGAAGAAGCCTTGAAAAAAGCAGAAGAGGCCTTGGCGGTCTTGGGTGACGACTACTTGAGCCGTGTTAAACGTGCCTTCAGTGAGCGTTGGATTGATGTCTATGAAAACCAAGGCAAGCGTTCTGGTGCCTACTCTGGTGGTTCTTACGATACCAATGCCTTTATGCTTCTCAACTGGCAGGACAATCTAGACAATCTCTTTACCCTTGTCCATGAAACAGGTCACAGTATGCACTCTAGCTATACTCGAGAAACCCAACCTTATGTTTACGGAGATTACTCTATCTTCTTGGCTGAGATTGCCTCAACAACAAATGAAAATATCTTGACGGAGAAATTACTGGAAGAAGTAGAAGATGATGCAACTCGTTTTGCAATTCTCAATAACTTCCTAGATGGTTTCCGTGGAACAGTTTTCCGTCAAACTCAATTCGCTGAGTTTGAACATGCTATCCACCAAGCAGACCAAAATGGAGAAGTCTTGACAAGTGATTTCCTCAATAAACTCTACGCTGACTTGAACCAAGAGTACTATGGACTCAGCAAGGAAGACAATCCTCAGATCCAATACGAGTGGGCACGCATTCCTCACTTCTACTATAACTACTATGTTTATCAGTATTCAACTGGTTTTGCAGCTGCTTCAGCCTTAGCTGAAAAGATTGTCCATGGTAGTCAAGAAGATCGTGACCGCTATATCGACTACC
Organism: Streptococcus sp. GMD1S; assembly: GCF_000296875.1. Lineage (GTDB taxonomy): Bacteria > Bacillota > Bacilli > Lactobacillales > Streptococcaceae > Streptococcus. The sequence continues at coordinate 53,000 of NZ_AJQY01000004.1, forward strand.
TCAAGGCAGGTAAGTCAGACTATCCACTCAATGTCATGAGAAAAGCGGGAGTGGATATGGAGAAGGAAGACTATCTCAACGATGCCTTTGCAGTCTTTGAACGTCGCTTGAACGAGTTTGAAGCCCTTGTTGAAAAATTGGGACTAGCTTAAGATGGTAGAGTCTTATAGTAAAAATGCCAATCACAATATGCGTCGGCCCGTCGTCAAGGAAGAAATCGTTGAACTCATGCGCCAGCGTCAAAAGCAGGTGACAGGTTCTTTGAAAGAATTGGAGACCTTTGCTCGCAAGGAGAACATTCCCATCATTCCCCATGAAACGGTCGCGTATTTTCGATTTCTCATGGAGACCATACAGCCCAAGAACATTTTGGAGATTGGGACGGCAATTGGTTTTTCAGCCCTCTTGATGGCGGAACATGCGCCAGATGCCAAGATTACAACCATTGACCGTAATCTTGAGATGATAGGCTTTGCCAAGGAAAACTTTGCCCAGTTTGACAGTCGTAAGCAAATCACCTTACTTGAAGGTGATGCTGTTGATGTTTTATCTACTTTGACAGAAACATATGATTTTGTCTTTATGGATTCGGCCAAGTCCAAGTACATCGTCTTTCTACCAGAAATCCTCAAGCACTTGGAAGTTGGTGGAGTAGTGGTCTTGGATGATATTTTCCAAGGAGGAGATGTTGCCAAGGACATCATGGAAGTCCGCCGTGGTCAACGAACCATTTACCGTGGTTTGCAAAGACTTTTCGACGCAACTTTGGACAATCCAGGTTTAACAGCAACTCTAGTTCCACTTGGAGATGGTATTCTCATGCTACGAAAGAATCTAGCAGAAGTAGAGCTTCCTGAGAGCGAATGATTTTCAGAAAAATTTAAGAAATTATAGTAAAATAGATAAGGTAACACTTACCGTAAAAGGAGTAAAAATGAAGAAAAAACTTATGGCAGGAGCCATCACACTTTTATCAGTAGCAACACTTGCAGCTTGTTCAAACAGTTCTGAAGGAAAAGATTTGATCAGCATGAAGGGCGATGTGATTACAGAGCATCAATTCTTTGAAGAAGTAAAGAACAATCCAACTGCACAACAAGTCTTGCTCAATATGACCATCCAAAAAGTATTTGAACAACAATATGGATCAGAGGTAACGGATAAAGATGTGGATGATGCCGTTGCTGAAGAACAAAAGAAATACGGCGATAGCTACAACAGCGTGCTTCAACGTGCAGGTATGACACCTGAGACTCGTAAAGCTCAAATCCGCACTAGCAAATTGGTTGAATTGGCAGTTAAGAAGGCTGCTGAGAGTGAGTTGACAGACGAAGCTTACCAAAAAGCTTTTGAGTCTTACACACCAGATGTAACAGCTCAAATCATCCGTTTGGATAATGAAGACAAGGCAAAAGAAGTACTTGAGAAAGCTAAAGCAGAAGGTGCAGATTTTGCTCAGTTGGCAAAAGACAACTCTAACGACGACAAAACAAAAGAAAATGGTGGAGAAATCACTTTTGACTCTGCTTCTACAGAACTTCCAGAACAAGTCAAGAAAGCAGCCTTTGCCTTGGATGTGAACGGGGTTTCTGATGTGATTACAGCTACTGGAACACAAGCCTACAGCAGTCAGTTCTACATCATCAAAGTAACGAAGAAAACAGAAAAATCTTCTAATATAGAGGATTATAAAGAAAAATTGAAGACCATCATCTTGACTCAAAAACAAAATGATTCAGCCTTTGTTCAAGGAGTAATTGGTAAAGAATTGCAAGCAGCAAACATCAAGGTTAAGGATCAAGCCTTCCAAAACATCTTCACCCAATACATCGGTGGTGGTGACTCAAGCTCAAGCAGCAGCTCTTCATCTAACTAAGAAATCAAAAAACAAATCTCAAAAGAGATTTGTTTTTTTATACCTGATACTAGAAAATGAGTAAAATTCGAAGGATTAAAGGATAAGAGTTTTTTTCTTTCTGAAAAAGTGGTATAATAGCAATCAAAACTAGAAAATAAAACGGAATTGGGAACAGAAACGTCTGTTCCTATTAGAGTGGTGAAATATGAAAATTAGTAAAAGGCACCTACTAAACTATTCCATTTTGATTCCTTACTTCCTTTTATCGATTTTGGGTCTGATTGTGGTGTACTCGACAACGAGTGCAACCTTGATCGAAGAAGGGAAAAGTGCCTTTCAATTGGTGCGTAACCAGGGGATCTTTTGGATAGCTAGTTTGGTTCTGATTGCCTTAATCTATAAATTAAAATTAGGTTTCCTAAGAAATGGGCGTCTTATTTTTATCGTAATGATTGTGGAGATGGTTCTTTTAGCTCTGGCGCGACTGGTCGGAACACCTGTCAATGGAGCATACGGATGGATCTCTGTAGGACCTGTAACGATTCAGCCTGCGGAATACCTTAAGATTATCATCATCTGGTACCTGGCACATCGATTTTCAAAACAACAAGATGAGATTGCGGTTTATGACTTCCAGGTTTTGACACAGAATCAGTGGCTGCCTCGAGCTTTTAATGACTGGCGTTTTGTTCTGCTGGTTCTGATTGGTAGCTTGGGAATTTTCCCAGACTTGGGAAATGCGACCATCTTGGTCTTAGTGGCGCTCATCATGTATACGGTTAGTGGGATTGCCTATCGTTGGTTCTCGACCATTCTAGCTCTCTTGGCAGGAAGTTCAATGTTAGTCTTGTCTGTCATTCGCTTTGTTGGGGTTGAAAAGTTCTCTCAAATTCCGCTATTTGGTTACGTTGCTAAACGTTTCAGTGCCTTTTTTAATCCTTTTAATGACTTGGCGGGTGCAGGACACCAGCTCGCAAATTCTTACTATGCAATGGTAAATGGTGGCTGGTTCGGACTTGGATTAGGAAATTCCATTGAGAAACGTGGTTATCTGCCAGAAGCCCATACGGATTTCGTCTTTTCGATTGTTATAGAGGAGTTTGGATTCGTTGGAGCCAGTATGATTTTGGCTTTACTCTTCTTCTTGATTTTGCGAATCATCTTGGTTGGTATTCGAGCAAAGGATCCCTTTAACTCCATGGTTGCTATTGGTGTCGGAGGAATGATCCTTGTTCAGGTCTTTGTCAATATTGGTGGGATTTCAGGGTTGATTCCCTCTACAGGGGTAACCTTCCCCTTCCTTTCACAAGGAGGGAACAGTCTATTGGTATTATCCGTAGCCATCGCACTTGTACTGAACATTGATGCAAGTGAAAAACGTGCCAAACTTATCAGAGAATACGAGAATCAAACCGATGAAAATCTGTAAGGATTGAATGGAAAGGAAAGTATATGTCTCTTCAAAAATTAGAAAACTATAGTAATAAAGCAGTCGTCCAAGAAGAAGTCTTGATTCTGACTGAGCTATTAGAAGATATCACAAAGAATATGCTAGCGCCAGAAACCTTTGAAAAGATTATCCAGTTGAAGGAAGTATCAACTAGCGAGAATTATCAAGGGCTCAATGACCTAGTGACCAGTCTTTCGAATGAAGAAATGATTTACATTTCACGCTATTTCTCTATCCTTCCACTTTTGATTAATATCTCTGAGGATGTGGATTTGGCCTATGAAATCAATCACCAAAACAATGTGGACCAAGACTATCTAGGGAAACTATCTACAACGATTAAAATGGTAGCTGAAAAAGAAAATGCAGCTGAAATTTTAGAAAAGTTAAATGTCGTTCCTGTCTTGACCGCTCATCCAACGCAAGTACAACGCAAGAGTATGCTGGACTTGACCAACCATATCCATACGCTTTTGCGCAAGTACCGTGATGTTAAACTCGGTTTGATTAATAAAGAAAAATGGCACACGGATCTCCGTCGTTACATTGAAATTATCATGCAAACGGACATGATTCGTGAGAAGAAATTGAAAGTAACCAACGAAATCACCAACGTGATGGAGTATTACCAAAGTTCTTTCCTGAATGCTGTTCCGCGTTTGACGGCTGAGTATAAAAAATTAGCCAAAGAACAAGGTATTGAGCTCCAACATCCAAAACCAATTACCATGGGGATGTGGATCGGAGGAGACCGTGATGGAAATCCTTTCGTAACAGCGGAAACCCTAAACAAATCAGCCTTGACTCAGTGCGAAGTCATCATGAACTACTATGATGAAAAGATTTATAATCTTTATCGTGAATTTTCACTGTCAACCAGCATCGTGAATGTCAGCGACAAGGTCCGTGAGATGGCGCTGAAGTCACAAGACAACTCGATTTATCGTGAAAAAGAACTCTATCGCCGTGCCCTCTTTGACATCCAAGCTAAGATGCAGGCAACCAAGGCTTATTTGATTGAAGACAAGGACCTTCATCCTAGATATGCCACTGCAGATGAATTTTATCAAGATTTGTTGGCCATTCGCGACTCTCTCCTTGAGAACAAAGGAGAATACCTGATTTCAGGAGAATTTGTCGAGTTGATGCAAGCTGTCGAAATTTTTGGTTTCTACCTTGCTTCTATCGATATGCGCCAAGACTCTAGTGTTCATGAAGCTTGTGTGGCTGAATTGCTAGCATCAGCTGGTATTAACGACCATTATAGCGACCTTTCTGAAGACGAAAAATGTACCCTCCTCTTAAAAGAGTTGGAAGAAGATCCTCGTATCCTCTCAGCGACTCATGCTGAAAAGTCAGAACTGCTTGAAAAAGAACTCTCTATCTTTAAAGCTGCGCGCAAATTGAAGGATAAACTAGGTGAAAATGTCATTCGTCAAACCATCATTTCTCACGCAACCAGTGTATCTGATATGCTAGAGCTAGCCATCATGCTCAAGGAAGTCGGCTTGGTTGATGCTCAAAAAGCCCGCGTTCAGATTGTTCCCCTCTTTGAAACGATCGAGGACTTAGACCATTCGGAAGAAACCATGAGAAGATATTTTTCTCTTCCTTTGGCTAAAAAATGGATTGCTTCAAAAGATAACTATCAGGAAATCATGCTCGGCTACTCTGATAGTAACAAGGACGGTGGTTACCTGTCCTCGTGTTGGACTCTCTATAAAGCGCAACAACAACTGACTGCTATTGGGGATGAATTTGGCGTTAAGGTCACTTTCTTCCACGGTCGCGGTGGTACTGTGGGTCGTGGTGGTGGACCAACTTATGAAGCTATTACGTCTCAACCACTCAAGTCTATCAAGGACCGTATCCGTCTGACTGAGCAGGGAGAAGTGATTGGAAACAAATACGGTAACAAAGATGCAGCCTACTATAACCTTGAAATGTTGGTTTCTGCAGCCATTAACCGTATGATTACCAAGAAGAAGAGTGATACCAATACGTCAAATCGTTACGAAGCTATTATGGATCAAGTAGTGGACCGTAGCTACGATATCTATCGTGATTTGGTCTTTGGAAATGAACATTTCTATGACTATTTCTTTGAATCAAGTCCAATCAAAGCTATTTCAAGCTTCAATATCGGTTCGCGTCCAGCTGCTCGTAAGACCATCACTGAAATTGGCGGTTTGCGTGCTATTCCTTGGGTCTTCTCATGGTCACAAAGCCGTGTCATGTTCCCTGGGTGGTATGGTGTGGGATCAAGCTTTAAAGAGTTTATTGATCAAGATCCAAAGAATATCGAGTTCCTTCGAGACATGTACCAAAACTGGCCTTTCTTCCAATCTTTGCTTTCCAATGTAGACATGGTCTTGTCTAAGTCTAACATGAACATTGCTTTTGAATATGCCAAGCTCTGTGAAGACGAAGAAGTACAAGCTATCTACTACACTATTTTAGATGAATGGCAGTTGACTAAGGACGTTATTTTAGCTATCGAAGGTTATGACGAACTCTTGGCAGAAAACTCTTATCTAAAAGACAGTCTAAACTATCGTATGCCTTACTTTAATATCCTGAACTACATCCAGTTGGAGTTGATCAAACGTCAACGTCGCGGCGAATTGTCAGCAGACGAAGAAAAACTGATCCATACAACTATCAACGGAATTGCAACTGGTTTGCGTAATTCAGGCTGATATTCTACAAACTTCCTCCTTTTTCAAGGGGAAGTTTTTGAATTGTTTAAAAAATTCTAAAAATAAGCTTGACAAGTAGTTGAAAAATGATATAATTTAAACATTCAGAAAGTAATCATGCTCATTTTATAGAGAGTCTGTGGTTGGTGAAAGCAGATAGATGAAATTGATGAAATTGGGCTGAATGTACTTAAGAATTTGAAATCATAAAAATTCGGTGAGCACACCTTACAGTGCAACTCGTTATTGCGAGAAAGAGCGATAGGGATATTCCCTATAATTGAGGTGGCACCGCGCATCGACGTCCTCACACAAGTTTTTTGTGTGAGGACTTTTTCTATTAGGAGGATGATGATGGAATTTAAACGATGGCGTCGCTTGTTTTGTTGAAAAGAGCATTATACAAGTGATTTAAAAGGAGAAAGAAAAATGAAAAATAAACGTTTGATTGGAATTGTCGCTGGATTAGCAGTATTGGTGGTGGCTAGCTTGATTTATTCATCTATGAATAAGCCATCAGCTAAAGAAGAGCAAAAGGTTGCTAAGGTTGGTGTCCTTCAATTTGTTAGTCACCCATCCTTGGACTTGATTTACCAAGGGATTCAAGATGGACTAGCTGAAGAAGGCTATAAGGACGACCAGGTAAAAATCGACTTTATGAACTCTGAAGGTGATCAGAGCAAGGTTGCAACCATGAGTAAACAATTGGTTGCTAATGGAAACGATGTTGTTGTTGGGATCGCGACACCAGCGGCTCAAGGACTCGCTAGTGCTACAAAAGACCTACCAGTTATCATGGCTGCTATTACAGACCCAATCGGTGCTAACTTGGTCAAAGACTTGAAAAAACCAGGAGGCAACATCACAGGGGTATCAGACCACAACCCTGCTGAACAACAAGTAGAGTTGATAAAAACTCTCACACCAAATGTCAAAACAATCGGAGCTCTTTACTCAAGTAGCGAAGATAACTCAAAAACACAGGTAGAAGAATTCAAGGCTTATGCTGAAAAAGCAGGTTTGACAGTCGAAACATTTGCCGTTCCTTCAACAAATGAAATTGCTTCAACAGTCAATGTTATGACAAGCAAGGTCGATGCAATTTGGGTTCCAATTGACAATACCATTGCATCCGCATTCTCAACAGTTGTTTCAAGTAATCAAACAGCTAAAAAGCCAATCTACCCAAGTGCCACGGCCATGGTAGAAGCAGGTGGATTAGCATCTGTAGTAGTTGACCAACACGATCTTGGAGTGGCTACTGGTAAAATGATTGCCAAAGTTTTGAAAGGTGAAAAACCAGCTGATACGCCAGTTAATGTCTTTTCAACTGGTAAGTCAGTGATTAATAAAAAACTAGCGCAGGAACTTGGTATTACCATTCCTGAGTCCGTTCTAAAAGAAGCGGGACAAGTGATTGAATAAAGATAAAGGAGGAGCTGGACACATCTCCTCCCATTTTTACTAAAGAAAGAAATGAGTGAAAGATTATGATAGTATCCATTATTTCTCAGGGAATGGTCTGGGCGATTTTAGGTTTGGGAATCTTTATGACTTTCCGAATTTTGAATTTCCCTGATATGACTACTGAAGGTTCTTTTCCTCTTGGGGGAGCAGTAGCTGTAACCTTGATAACACAGGGAGTCAATCCGTTTTTGGCGACCTTAGCTGCAGTAGGTGCGGGCTGTCTAGCTGGAATGGCGACGGGTCTTTTGTATACTAAAGGAAAAATCCCAACCCTCTTATCAGGGATTCTGGTCATGACTTCTTGTCATTCCATCATGCTCATGATTATGGGACGTGCCAATCTGGGGCTTCTTGGAACCAAACAAATTCAGGATGTCTTGCCTTTTGATTCAGACCTTAACCAACTCCTGACTGGATTAATCTTTGTAGCTCTTGTTATTGGCCTTATGCTCTTTTTCCTTGATACCAAACTAGGTCAAGCCTACATCGCTACAGGTGACAATCCCGATATGGCTCGTAGCTTTGGTATCAATACGGGACGTATGGAACTCATGGGTTTGGTTCTCTCAAATGGGATTATCGCGCTTGCAGGGGCCTTAATTGCTCAACAAGAAGGATACGCGGATGTCTCTCGAGGAATTGGCGTGATTGTCGTAGGGCTTGCTAGCTTGATTATTGGTGAGGTTTTGTTCAAGAGTTTGACCCTGGCAGAGCGACTCATGACCATCGTCGTTGGCTCTATCGCTTATCAGTTCCTCGTTTGGGGAGTGATTGCTCTTGGGTTTAATACAAGTTATCTTCGTTTGTACAGCGCCTTGATTTTGGCGGTTTGCCTCATGATTCCAACCTTCAAAAACAAATACCTGAAAGGAGTCAAGTTTAGCAAATGACAGCAATTGTAGAATTAAAAAATGCTACCAAAGTCATCACGAATGGCTTTGACGAAGAAAAAATCATTCTGAATGATGTTTCTCTTGAAATTTTCGAACATGATTTCATTACCATCTTAGGGGGAAATGGAGCGGGGAAATCAACGCTTTTTAACACGATTGCAGGTACCTTACCTTTAACAAGTGGAAGTATCCGTATCATGGGGGAGGACGTGACGAATTTTTCACCTGAAAAGCGGGCTAAGTACTTGTCTCGCGTCTTTCAGGATCCTAAGATGGGTACGGCTCCCCGTATGACAGTGGCGGAAAATCTCTTGATTGCCAAGTTTCGTGGTGAGAAGAGAGGACTCCTGCCTAGAAGGCTTTCAAGCCATAGGGAAGAGTTCCAGACTACCATTGAAAAGGTTGGAAATGGTCTTGAAAAACATCTGGACACTCCTATTGAGTTTCTTTCAGGTGGACAACGTCAGGCCTTGAGTCTCTTGATGGCAACTTTGAAACGACCAGAGTTGCTCTTGTTGGATGAACACACAGCAGCCCTTGACCCAAAAACAAGTGTGGCATTGATGGAATTAACAGATGACTTTGTCAGCAAAGATCATCTAACAGCCTTGATGATTACCCACCATATGGAAGATGCACTGAAGTATGGAAACCGTCTGATTGTCATGAAGGAAGGTCGCATCATCCAAGACCTCAATAAAGAAGAAAAAGCTAAGATGAAAATTTCAGACTACTATCAATTATTTGAATAGATGAGTGAAGTAATCATCAAAAAATAGTGAAAATTAACTTAGAAACATGGAAGTGTTTCTGAGTTTTTTATCACCTCTTTCTATCTAGAAAAATAAGGCAAAGAGAATTACGGAAAGCGTATGAAATGGTTTACTTTTTTTCAGAAATAAGCTATACTAGTTTACGTGAAACTATGATAAGATGGAGGTATTGTGTATGGTTGACAAGCAAGTCATTGAAGAAATCAAAAACAATGCCAACATTGTGGAAGTCATAGGTGATGTGATTTCTTTACAAAAGGCTGGACGGAACTATTTAGGGCTCTGTCCTTTTCATGGTGAAAAGACCCCTTCTTTCAACGTTGTGGAAGACAAGCAGTTTTATCACTGTTTTGGCTGTGGTCGTTCAGGAGATGTCTTTAAGTTTATCGAAGAATACCAAGGTGTGTCCTTCATGGAAGCCGTTCAGCTCTTAGGAGAGCGCGTCGGTATTCAACTAGCTACGCCGGTACAGTCTCGTCCCCAACAAACTTCCCCTCATCAAGCTCTATACGATATGCATGAAGAAGCTGCCCGTTTTTACCATGCCATCCTCATGACGACAAAGATGGGAGAAGAAGCAAGGGCTTATCTCTACAAACGCGGATTGACAGATGATGTTCTGAAGCACTTCCAGATTGGACTAGCTCCAGCAGAGAGAACTTATCTCTATCAACGTTTGGCTGACAAGTTTGAGGAAAAGGATTTATTGGATTCGGGCTTGTTTTATCTGTCAGATGGTAATCAATTTTATGATACTTTTTTTGGACGAATCATCTTTCCTTTGACCAATGACAAGGGGCAGGTTATTGCATTTTCAGGTCGTATCTGGCAAGAAACGGATAGTCAGACTGCCAAATATAAAAATAGCCGCTCGACTGCAATTTTTAACAAGAGCTACGAATTGTATCATCTGGACAAGGCAAAAAAGGGAACAGGTAAGATTACAGAGCTCTATCTGATGGAAGGCTTCATGGATGTGATTGCAGCCTACCGTGCTGGTATAGAAAATGCTGTAGCTTCCATGGGAACAGCCTTAAGCAAGGAGCATGTTGATCACCTCAGACGCTTTACCAAAAAAATTGTTCTCAGCTACGATGGCGACAAGGCAGGGCAGACAGCAACAGCCAAGGCTCTAGAGGAGTTAAAAGACTTCTCAGTTGAGGTTGTTCGAGTACCTGATGCCATGGACCCAGATGAGTATTTGCAAAAGAATTCTGCTGAAGACCTGGCTTACCTTTTAACCAAGACTCGGATTAGTCCCATAGAGTTCTATATTCACCAGCTCAAGCCGGAAAATAGTGATAACTTACAGGCGCAAATCGAGTTCATTGAAAAGATTGCCCCCCTAATCGCCAAAGAAAAGTCTATCACTGCCCAGAATTCTTATATCCACATTCTGGCGGATAATCTACCTTCTTTTGATTACCAGCAGGTGGAGCAGATTGTAAATGAAAGTCGCATTGTTCAAAGGCAGGAAAGAGTCAAAGAGGAGCAACCTCCAGCAGCGATTAGTTTACCTGTAACGCGGCAACTGACAGCAGTCATGAGAGCAGAGGCTCATCTCCTTTATAGGATGGCTGAGAATCCAGTTGTTCTAAATGACTACCGATTAAGAGAAGATTTTTTCTTTGATACCCCAGAATTTCAAATTCTTTACGAATTATTAAGTGCAGAGGGAGAAATCGGATCAGAGGAACTGTCTCATCAGACTCCTGAGGTTGAAAATGCCTGGTACCACGTGCTTAGCTTGGATTTGCCAGCTGAGATGTCGCCTCAAGAGCTAGCGGAAGTCGAAGCGACTCGTAACCGTGCCCTCCTCAGCAAGGACAATTTAAGGATTAAAAAGAAAGTGCAGGAGGCTAGTCATGTAGGAGATACAGACACAGCCTTGGAAGAATTGCAACGATTGATTTCCCAAAAGAGAAGAATGGAGTAATAATGGCAACAAAACAAAAAGAAGTAACCACATTTGATGTGCAAGTAGCGGACTTTATCCGTAACCACAAAAAAACAGGAACAGCAACAGATGATGAAATCAATTCAAGTCTGGTTATTCCTTTCACCCTCGATGCAGACGGCATTGAAGACCTTTTGCAACGGATTCAGGATGCTGGAATTTCTATCACAGACAACGAAGGAAATCCAAGCGCGCGTGTGCTTAGTGCAGAAGAAGAACCAGAACTCAGTGATGAGGACTTGATTGGCTCAACTTCTGCCAAGGTTAATGACCCAGTCCGTATGTATTTGAAGGAAATCGGGGTCGTTCCTCTCTTGACCAACGAAGAGGAAAAAGAATTGGCTCTAGCAGTTGAGGCTGGTGATATTGAAGCCAAACAACGTCTTGCAGAAGCCAACCTTCGTTTGGTGGTTTCGATTGCTAAGCGCTACGTAGGGCGTGGCATGCAGTTTCTGGATTTGATCCAAGAAGGAAACATGGGCTTGATGAAGGCTGTTGACAAGTTTGACTATTCAAAAGGATTTAAGTTTTCTACGTATGCAACTTGGTGGATTCGTCAGGCAATCACTCGTGCCATCGCTGACCAGGCCCGTACTATTCGTATCCCTGTCCACATGGTAGAAACCATTAACAAGCTTGTCCGTGAACAGCGTAATCTCCTTCAAGAATTGGGACAAGATCCAACTCCTGAACAAATCGCTGAGCGTATGGATATGACACCTGACAAGGTCCGTGAAATCCTAAAAATCGCTCAAGAACCAGTATCACTTGAAACACCGATCGGTGAAGAGGACGATAGCCATCTTGGGGACTTTATCGAAGATGAAGTGATTGAAAATCCAGTAGACTACACAACTCGTATCGTCTTGCGTGAGCAGTTGGATGAAGTCTTGGATACTCTTACAGACCGTGAAGAAAACGTCTTGCGCTTGCGTTTCGGACTAGATGATGGAAAAATGCGTACTCTTGAAGATGTTGGTAAAGTCTTTAACGTGACTCGTGAGCGTATCCGTCAGATTGAGGCCAAGGCTTTGAGAAAATTGCGCCAACCAAGTCGCAGCAAACCCCTTCGTGATTTTATTGAAGACTAAGAGTGAGGAATAACATGGCTTATACAGAAGAGCAAATTGAAACGATCAAAACACGCATTTTAAATGCCTTGGAAGAAGTCATCGACCCTGAGTTGGGGATTGATATTGTCAACCTAGGTTTGATTTATGAAATTCGTTTTGATGGTGAAACAGGTCACACTGAAATTGATATGACCTTGACAACTATGGGCTGCCCACTGGCTGACCTTTTGACAGACCAGATACATGATGCGATGACAGATGTGCCTGAGGTAACCAATACCGAAGTTAAATTGGTCTGGTATCCAGCTTGGACGGTTGAAAAAATGAGCCGATACGCGCGTATCGCCCTAGGAATTAAATAAAGACTAAGAAAAATGTGAGAGACGATTGGAAAATAGGATAATTTTATCCTTTTTCCAATCGTCTCTTCTTTCTTTTGCTGATTTTCTGGAAATAAAATGGTATAATGAAAGGTATGGAAAACGAAAAATTGCGTATTAATATGCTAAGTTCAAGTGAAAAAGTAGCTGGTCAAGGAGTGTCAGGAGCTTATCGAGAATTGGTTAGTCTCCTTCACCGCGATGCCAAAGACCAGTTGATTGTTACGGAGAATCTTCCTGTAGAGGCAGATGTAACTCATTTTCACACTATTGATTTCCCTTATTATTTATCTACTTTCCAAAAGAAACGCTCTGGGAGAAAAATTGGCTATGTGCATTTTTTGCCTGATACGCTTGAGGGGAGTTTGAAGATTCCATTTTTCCTAAAAGGAATTGTCAAACGCTATGTTTTTTCCTTTTACAACCGAATGGAACACTTGGTGGTGGTCAATCCCATGTTTATCGAGAATTTGGTGGCTGCTGGTATTCCGCGTGAAAAAGTAACTTATATTCCAAACTTTGTAAACAAAGAAAAATGGCATCCATTACCAGCTGAACAGGTTGCACAACTCCGAAAGGAAATGGATCTTGCGGAAGATCAGTTTGTCGTAATCGGTGCGGGTCAGGTTCAGAAACGTAAAGGGATTGATGATTTTATCCGTCTTGCTGAGGAATTGCCAGAAATTACCTTTATCTGGGCAGGTGGTTTTTCATTTGGTGGGATGACAGATGGTTATGAACGCTACAAGAAGATAATGGACAATCCACCCAAAAATCTTATTTTCCCTGGAATTGTGTCACCGGAACGGATGCGGGAGCTTTACGCTATGGCGGATCTATTCTTGCTACCAAGTTACAATGAATTATTCCCTATGACTATCTTAGAGGCCGCTAGTTGCGAGGCTCCTATTATGTTAAGAGATTTGGATTTGTATAAGGTTATTCTTGATGGGAATTATCGTGCTACAAGTGATGTTTCCGAGATGAGAGAAGCAATCCTAGAATACAAGAATGACCCTGAAGCCTTAAAGGACTTGAAAGAAAAAGCTCGCGAGATCTCCAAAGAGTACTCTGAGGAGCATTTGTTGGAAATCTGGTTAAAATTTTATCGAGAACAGGCTGCTTTGGGCAAAAAGTGAGGTAATTTATGCGAATTGGTTTATTTACAGATACCTATTTCCCTCAGGTTTCCGGGGTCGCGACTAGTATACGGACCTTGAAAACTGAGCTTGAAAAGCAGGGGCATGCAGTTTTTATCTTTACAACGACTGATAAAGACGTGAACCGATACGAGGATTGGCAAATTATTCGCATTCCGAGTGTCCCTTTCTTTGCATTTAAGGATCGACGATTTGCCTACCGAGGTTTTACAAAGGCGCTTGAAATTGCCAAGCAGTATCAACTCGATATCATTCATACCCAGACAGAATTTTCTCTTGGTTTGTTAGGAATTTGGATTGCGAGAGAATTGAAAATCCCAGTTATTCATACCTACCATACCCAGTATGAAGACTATGTGCATTACATTGCTAAGGGCATGCTAATTCGTCCGAGTATGGTAAAATATTTGGTGCGTGGCTTCCTTCATGATGTAGATGGCGTGATTTGCCCTAGTGAGATTGTTCGTGACCTTTTATCGAAATACAAAGTCAAGGTTGAAAAGCGGGTCATCCCAACTGGAATTGAGTTGGCTAAGTTTGAACGACCTGAGATCAAAGAGGAAAACTTACTAGAGCTTCGTTCGAAGTTAGGTATTCAGGAAAGTGAGAAAATGCTGCTGAGCCTTTCGCGTATTTCTTATGAGAAGAATATCCAAGCAGTCTTAGCTGCCTTTGCGCAGGTTTTGAAAGAAGAAGACAAGGTGAAGTTGGTTGTTGCTGGAGACGGACCTTATCTGAATAGTCTGAAAGAACAAGCAGAGAAATTAAACATACAAAAACATGTGATTTTTACAGGTATGATTGCTCC